>NZ_CATQFT010000002.1:0-138256 GCF_958267405.1 Neisseria maigaei
TGCCTGATTATCAGGTATCCGGGGAGGATTAAGGGGGTATTTGGGTAAAATTAGGCGCAATTAGGGGCGAAAACAGCCGAAAACCTGTGTTGGGGTTTCGGCTGTTGGGGGAAAAGGAATTTTGCAAAGGTCTCAAACCGACAAAATCATTCCACCATTGACCGTGTATTTGCGGTTTTAGGGATAGGGTAGCGGGTATTTTTTGCGGGTTAAAATGGAACAGTGCAGATTGGCGGGATGAAGTCCGCCATTCGGGTTTGCGAACCGCCCTGTACGTTGCGGATGTGTATTTGGAATCGGCAGGGAATTTGGATTTGAATTGGTAAAAGCGGTATGGAACGATGAGTTCAACCCGCCACATCCTTGGAAACGCATCGGGTTGCGGACATAAATCGGCAAAATGGTTGTCATCGTTAAGCGGGAATGCCGTTCTACCGTTTGTGTTTTTGCATTAATAAGGATGGTGCGGATTGGTGGAATCGGAGGGATAAAACCCGCCTTACGAAAATGTCCTGCGGATTTATGTTTTTACCGAAACTAAAAATAATCGGCGCAACCCTGCAAGCTGCCGGAAACGGTCTGCCGTTACAACCCGGTTTTGTTTTTGAGGGGGAGTTTGACATGGGGTTTGGCGGGTTTCGTGGCTTCTTTCAAACCGAGTTCGATTTGCTGGGCTTCGCTCAAGAGGTTGCTCCAGTCGCCTTTTTTGTACCACTCGCGCCCGTCCAACTCAATGGGGTGTTGGATGCGCTCGCAGCCGTTGCCGCACTGCAAATCGTCTTCGCGGCAATATTTGTCGCAACCCCAGCAGATGCGCTCCGGATTTTTTGGGAAAATGGGGAATTTTTTTGCCATATTCGGTGCCTTGTTTTTTATTGGATGAAATTATAGGGGATACGGCGGTGGCGGTTTCGGGTTTATACGGTTTTTACGCGTGGGTGTTAAGGTTTGTGAAATGCCGTATTATGAGGCGGTGTCGGTATTTTATACGGTAGATGTGTCAAGCGCGGGGGTGTTTTTTGGGAATAAGGTGGGGGAGTTGGTAGGATGGGTGGGTGGATGGGTGGATGGGTGGGCTGAAGCCCACCGCTACGGCTTTCTATAAAAATACCTAAACCGTCATTCCCACGAACCTACATTCCGTCATTCCCACGAAAGTGGGAATCTAGGACTCGGGACTGGAGAAACCTTTTTACCCGATAAGTTTCCGCACCGACAGACCTAGATTCCCGCCTGCGCGGGAATGACGGCATCGGTCTGCCGTTTTCAGACGGCATTTCGGCTCAATCCAGCAGTGCGTCCACAAACGCGCGCGCGTCAAACGGACGCAAGTCGTCTATGCCTTCGCCCACGCCGATGTAGCGGACGGGAACTGGACGGTCGGAGGCAAGCGCGGCGAGGATGCCGCCTTTTGCCGTGCCGTCTAGCTTGGTAACGATTAAACCGGTCAGCCCCAATGCGTCGTCAAAGGCTTTGACTTGGTTGACGGCGTTTTGACCGATGTTGGCATCAAGCACGACGATGATTTCGTGCGGCGCGTCGGGCATGGCTTTTTGCAGCACGCGCTTCACTTTTTTGATTTCTTCCATCAAATGAAGCTGCGTGGGCAGGCGGCCGGCGGTGTCGGCCAGCACGATGTCGATGCCGCGCGCTTTGGCGGCTTGGACGGCATCAAAACAAACGGCTGCGGAATCGCCCGTGGTTTGTGAAATCACGGTTACGTTGTTGCGTTCGCCCCATGCCTGAAGCTGCTCGCGGGCGGCGGCGCGGAAAGTATCGCCTGCCGCCAGCAATACGGATTTGCCCTGCGCTTGGAAATATTTGGCGAGTTTGCCGATGGAGGTGGTTTTACCCGCGCCGTTGATACCTGCCAGCATGATGACGAACGGCTCTTTCGTTTCTGGCAACACCAGCGGTTTTTCCAACGGCTTAATCAGGTCGTACAGCGCATCCTTCAGCGCGCCGCGCAATTCGTTGCCGTCTTTCAGCCCTTTGAGGCTGACGCGGTCGCGCACGTCTTTCATCAGGTATTCGGTGGCTTCCATGCCCATATCACTGGTAATGAGCACGGTTTCCAGCTCTTCGTACAAATCTTCGTCGATTTGTCCCCCGCCGAACACGCCCGCCAGCGATTTCGCCATTTTGTCGCGCGATTTGGTCAAGCCTTGTTTCAAACGCGTAGCCCAACTGAGCTTGTGTTCTTCAGTTGTCGCAACGGCTTCTTGAACTTGCTCGACAGCCTCGCTGACGGTTTCGGCAACAGCTTCTTTCGCCGCTTCGACTTGTTCCGCTGCTTTTTCAGCCGCTTCCTCTGCTTCAGACGGCATCTCGGCAACGGTTTCTCGAACCTGCTCAACGGTTTCGCTGACGGTTTCAACAACGGCTTCTTTTGCGGATTCAACGTATTCCTCTACTTTTTCAGCCGCTTCCTCTGCTTCAGACGGCATTTCGGCAACGGCTTCCTTTACCTGTTCAACCGCACTACTGACGGTTTCAGCAACAGCTTCTTTTGCCACTTCGACTTGTTCCGCTGCTTTTTCAGCCGCTTCCTCTGCTTCAGACAACATCTCGGCAACGTTTTCCTTTACTTGCTCGACAGCCTCGCTGACGGTTTCGGCAACGGCTTCTTTCGCCGCTTCGACTTGTTCCGCTGCTTTTTCCGCAACCTCAGCCGCTTCAGACGGCATCGCGGCAACGGTTTCCTTTACTTGTTCAACCGCACTACTGACGGTTTCAACAGCCGATTCGACCTGCCCTTTGACGATTTCCGTTAAAGATTCAGAATCTTCTTTAATATTTTCAACTATTTGAGCAACTTCAGATTCTACTTTTGCTGCGGTTTCCTGAATTTGAGCCTCATTGGAAGCCGGAGTTTCCTGTTTTTTCTTGCGACGGAAGAAGCTGAACATTGAATTTTCCTTTTAATTTTAGAAACTTGAAATAGGGAGTATTGTAGCGTATTTTACGCGGCAAGGTTGTCTGAAAATCCGGGCTGTAAGGTTTCAGCATCTCAAACGTCTAATCATACAAACCGTCCACACAGGAAACATTAAAATGAAACCCCGTACTTTCTTTTCCCTTTGCGCCAAGTTCGGCTGCCTGTTTGCGCTGGGTGCCTGTTCGCCCAAAATCGCCGATGCCGGAGCCGCGACCGTGCCGCACACTTTATCCACTTTGAAAACCGCGGACAACCGCCCCGCCGATGTTTATTTGAAAAAAGACAAACCGACGCTGATTAAATTCTGGGCGAGCTGGTGTCCTTTGTGTCTGTCCGAATTGGGACAGACCGAAAAATGGGCGCAAGATGCAAAATTCAGCTCCGCCAACCTGATTACCGTCGCCTCCCCCGGCTTTTTGCACGAGAAAAAAGACGGCGACTTTCAAAAATGGTATGCCGGTTTGAATTATCCCAAGCTGCCCGTCGTTACAGACAACGGCGGCACCATCGCCCAAAGCCTGAATATCAGCGTTTACCCCTCGTGGGCGTTAATCGGTAAAGACGGCGACGTACAGCGCATCGTCAAAGGCAGCATTAACGAAGCGCAGGCATTGGCGTTAATCAGCGATCCGAATGCCGATTTAGGCCGTCTGAAAAATTCGTTCTACAAACCCGACACACAGAAAAAGGATTCAAAAATCATGAACACGCGCACCATCTACCTTGCAGGCGGCTGCTTCTGGGGCTTGGAAGCCTATTTCCAACGCATCGACGGCGTGGTTGACGCGGTATCCGGCTACGCCAACGGCAAAACGAAAAATCCGAGCTATGAAGACGTGTCCTACCGCCATACGGGTCATGCCGAGACCGTCAAAGTTACCTACGATGCCGACAAACTCAGCCTCGACGATATCTTGCAATATTATTTCCGCGTCGTTGACCCGACCAGCCTCAACAAACAAGGCAACGACACCGGCACGCAATACCGCAGCGGCGTGTACTACACCGACCCTGCCGAAAAAGCCGTCATCGCCGCCGCCCTCAAACGCGAGCAGCAAAAATACAAACTTCCCCTCGTTGTCGAAAACGAGCCGCTGAAAAACTTCTACGATGCCGAGGAATACCATCAGGACTACCTGATTAAAAACCCCAACGGCTACTGCCACATCGACATCCGCAAAGCCGACGAACCGCTGCCGGGCAAAAGCAAAGCCGCCCCGCAAGGCAAAGGCTTCGACGCGGCGACGTATAAAAAACCCAATGATGCCGAACTCAAACGCATCCTGACCGAAGAGCAATACCAAGTTACCCAACACAGCGCAACCGAATACGCTTTCAGCCACGAATACGACCACTTGTTCAAACCCGGCATTTATGTGGACATCGTCAGCGGCGAACCTTTGTTCAGCTCCGCCGACAAATACGATTCCGGCTGCGGCTGGCCGAGCTTCACCCGCCCGATTAACGCCGCCGCCGTTACCGAACACGACGATTTCAGCTACAATATGCGCCGCACCGAAGTGCGCAGCCACGCCGCCGACTCACACTTGGGACACGTCTTCCCCGACGGCCCGCGCGACAAAGGCGGACTGCGCTACTGCATCAACGGCGCAAGCCTGAAATTCATCCCGCTGGAACAAATGGACGCGGCAGGCTACGGCGCGTTGAAAGGCAAAGTGAAATAAACCGCACCGCCGCCCAACCCGACAAAATGCCGTCTGAAACCCGAAACGTTTCAGACGGCATTTTTTATCCGATGGGGATTTTGTTCAGACGGCATCGCCGCCGCTTTCTACCAGCCCCGCCAACCTTTCCAACGCAAAGGCGACCGCCTGCGCGCGAACGGATTCGCGGTTGCCGTCAAAACGGCGCATTGCTTCGCAACTTCCGCCCGGAAAGGCAAACCCGAACCAAACCGTGCCGACGGGTTTGCTTTCGCTGCCGCCGCCCGGGCCGGCGATTCCGGAAATACCGACGGCGTAATCCGCCTGCGCCACGGCTTTCGCGCCGCGCGCCATCTCATAGACGGTTTGGCGGCTGACCGCGCCGTGTTCGAGCAGGGTTTCGGGCAACACGCCCAAGCGGTCTTCTTTGGCTTTGTTGCTGTATGTTACAAAACTCTGGTCGAACCATTGCGAACTGCCTGCAACGCTTGTGAATGCGGCGGCAAGCATTCCGCCCGTGCAGGATTCGGCACAGCTTACGGTTTGACGTTTTTTCGTCAGGTTTCGGGCGATGGTGTGCAACGCGTCCATTTCCCACTCCCCTTTCAGACGGCGTTTAAGAATTGATGATGTGTATGTCGCGTTGCGGGAACGGGATGTTGATATTGACTTTGCGGAGGTTTTCGACCACTTGTTCGTTCAAGTCGCATTGCAGCGTCCAGCGGTCCGACTCGTGTGCCCAGGCCCACAGTGTGATTTCGATGGCGTTGTCGCCCAAGGCGGTGATGTAGGCGGCGGCCTGCCGCTCTTCGTTTTGAATGCTCAAGGGGTGTTCGGTGGCGGCTTTCAACACCGCCTCTTTCGCCACTTTCAAATCGCAGTTGTAATCGACGCCGACAACCACTTGGGCGCGGCACAGCGGCAGTGTGGAACGGTTGACGATGCTGTTGCCCATCACCACGCTGTTGGGCAGCACGACTTCTTCGTTGTCGGTCGTCCGCAAAGAAGTCTGCACCATTTTGATTTCCCGGACAAACCCTTCAAAACCGCCGACGCGGATAAAGTCGCCGACTTTGAACGGGCGGAACAGGATAATCAGCGCGCCGGCGGCAAAGTTGGACAGTTGGTCTTTCAGGGACAACGCCACCGCCAAACCCGCGCCGCCGATTAAGGCGGTTACGGATGTTGTGGAAACGCCCAATCTGCCCAATGCGGCAATAATCACCAAAATCAATAAGCCGATATTGGCAACATTACACAAAAAACTAATCAGCGTGGCATCGACCTTGGCGCGCGTCATCGCCGTCCTCATCACGGCGACAATGCGTTTCGCCGCCCATTTTCCGACCAAGAAAATAAGCAGCGCGGCGGCAAGGTTCAGCCCGAACGCCCACGCCTTTTCAGCCAGATGCTCCCAACCGGAAACACTCATCAGGTGTAAAAAATCAAATTGTTTGAAGTCCATTGTTTTTCCTCTCGATCGAATATCCTCCCCGTGCGGCGGAATCGACACCGGTGTAAAAATGCCGTCTGAAGCCCTGCGGGGCGGTATGTTTGTTTTATTTCAAAACCGTCCTGATCCAACGGGAAACCCATCCGCGCTGGTTCGCATCAATATCGCGCTGCGCGGGTGCGGTGGTGTGCGTCGGAGCTTGGGCGAAACGGAACACGTCGGGCAGGCGCGTGTTTTTGACGGCGGGGTAAACCCACATTTCGGACGGAACCGCCTGCTGCACTTCCCGACTTTGCAGCCATTGCACCAGTTTTGCCGCCAGCTTCGGCTGTTTCGCGCCCTTCAAGACCGCCGCGCCTTCGACCTGACGGAATACGCCGCCTTTTAAAAACAGGTTGCCCGTCGGCGGCTCGCTATATTTGCCTTTGGAAAAATACACTTCCGCCGCCGGGCTGGCGGCATAACCGACCACCAGCGGGTACGCGCCGCCGTTGTGCGAAAAGTCGGTGTAATACGCCTCGCTCCAGCCTTTGGCGACCTTCACGCCGTTCTGCCGCATCTGTGCCCACCATTTGAACGCGCCTTCTTCGCCCATCCCGCTGATGTTCGCCATCAGGAAGCCCAACCCGGGGGACGACGTGGCGGGAGACGGCACGACCAATAGGTTTTTATATTCGGGGCGGGTCAAATCCTGCAGGGTTTGCGGCAGGGGCAGCTTTTTGCCTTCAAACCATTTTTTGTCGTAATTGATGGACACATAGCCGTAATCGACCGCCAAAGCCGAAGGCAGCCCGACCGCGACGGGGGCGGATCCGGGTTGCGCCGCCGCCAAAATACCCATTTCCCGCGCCTTGCCGATATTGGCGTTGTCCAAACCGTACACCGCGTCGGCAATCGGATTGGCGCGGCTCAAAATCAGCTTGTTGAGCATTTCGTTCGCGCCGCCCGCCTGAATGACGGACACTTTCGCATCGTTTGCCCGCTCGAAGCGCGCAATCAGCCCTTTGGGCAGGCTGAACGACTTATGCACCGCCAGCCTGACTTCCGTCTGCGCCTGCAGGTATGCCGAAACCGCCAACAGCGGCAGCAGCCAAATTTTCCGTTTCATTCCGAGTCCTCCTCTATTCGCTGTAAAATAACATTCTAACAAATTTTCACGGTTCAAAATGCAAGAAAACCCGACCGTGTGGCTGTTCGACCTCGACAACACGCTGCACGATGCCGACGCAGGCATCTTCACACTCATCAACCGCGCCATGACACGCTATATGGCACGCCGCCTCAAACTCTCCGAATCCGCCGCGTCCGACCTGCGTCAAGACTATTGGCATCGTTACGGCGCAACGCTCGCCGGACTGCACATCCACCATCCCGAAATCGACATTGCGGAATTTTTGCGCGAAAGCCATCCGATCGATGCAATCCTGACCAGGCTGCACGGTATGGCGGATACGGAACACACCCTATGCCGTCTGAACGGACGCAAGGCGGTTTTTTCCAACGGCCCGTCGTTTTACGTCCGTGCCGTTGTCGGCGCACTCGGTTTGGAAAACCGTTTCGACGCACTGTTCGGCACGGACGATTTCGGACTGCTATACAAACCCAATCCGCAAGCGTATCTCAATGTTTGCCGCCTGTTGGACGTACCGCCCGAATGCTGCATTATGGTGGACGACAGCGCGGACAACCTGCATCAGGCAAAAGCATTGGGCATGAAAACCGTCTGGTTCGGTACAAAATCCCACGCTCTACCCTTTATCGATGCCTGCGCACGCGATATGGCGCAACTGGCTTGGTATGCAGAAACTTTGTCAGAACACCGCCAAAATCATTACAATACCCGCACAAACCCCGAAAATACGAAAGAATGCTATGCGTAAAACCTTCCTCCTCCTAACGGCCGCCGCCGCCCTTTTGTCGGGCTGCGCGTGGGAAACTTATCAAGACGGCAACGGCAAGACCGCCGTCCGTCAAAAATATCCTGCCGGTACACCCGTTTATTACCAAGACGGCAGCTACTCGAAAAATATGAACTACAACCAATACCGCCCCGAACGCCATGCCGTGCTGCCCAACCAAACCGGCAACAACGCCGACGAAGAGCATCGCCAACACTGGCAAAAACCAAAGTTTCAAAACCGATAAACCCAACCTATGCCGTCTGAAGCCGCTTCAGACGGCATTGCACAGGAAACCGTCATGCCGCACAACACTTTAAACATCGTTATCCTCGCCGCTGGCAAAGGCACGCGCATGTATTCGCAAAAACCCAAGGTTTTGCACGAAATCGGCGGCGAAACAATGCTCGGGCGCGTGATCGGCACCGCCGCCGCGCTGAATCCGCAAAACATCTGCGTCGTTATCGGACACGGCAAAGAGCAAGTTTTAGACACCGTCAAACGCGATGTCGTTTGGGTCGAACAAACCGAACAGCTCGGCACCGGCCACGCCGTCAAAACCGCCCTGCCCCACCTTGCCGCCAAAGGCCGCACGCTGGTGCTGTACGGCGACGTTCCTTTAATTGACGTTGAAACCCTCGAAACCCTGCTCGAAGCCGCAGGCGACGAAGTCGGCCTGTTGACTGACGTGCCCGACGACCCGTCAGGTTTGGGGCGCATCATCCGCGATGACAACGGCAGCGTAACCGCCATCATCGAAGAAAAAGACGCAAGTGCCGCCCAAAAGGCCGTCCGCGAAATCAACACAGGCATCCTCGTCCTGCCCAACGTCAAACTGGAAAACTGGCTGAACAGCCTTTCCAGCAACAATGCCCAAGGCGAATACTACCTGACCGACCTCATCGCAAAAGCCGTTGCCGACGGTATTAAAGTTCATCCCGTCCAAGTCCGCTCCTCCCATCTGGCCGCCGGCGTGAACAACAAACTCCAACTGGCCGAACTCGAGCGTATTTTCCAAACTGAACAGGCACAAGAATTGCTCAAAGCAGGTGTAACCCTGCGCGATCCGGCGCGTTTCGATTTGCGGGGTCGTCTGAAACACGGACAGGATGTCGTGATTGATGTGAACTGTATCTTTGAAGGCGAAGTCGAAATCGGCGACAACGTCGAAATCGGCGCAAACTGCGTCATCAAAAACGCCAAAATCGGCGCAAACAGCAAAATCGCCGCCTTCTCCCACCTCGAAGACTGCGAAGTCGGCGAAAACAACCGAATCGGCCCATACGCCCGCCTGCGTCCGCAAGCACACCTTTCAGACGACGTACACGTCGGCAACTTCGTCGAAATCAAAAACGCCGCCATCGGCAAAGGCACAAAAGCCAACCACCTCACCTACATCGGCGATGCCGAAGTCGGCAGTAAAACCAACTTCGGCGCGGGCACGATTATTGCCAACTACGACGGCGTGCACAAACACAAAACCGTCATCGGCGACGAAGTGCGCATCGGTTCAAACTGCGTACTGGTTGCCCCTGTAACACTGGGCAACAAAGTAACCACAGGCGCAGGCAGCGCGATTACCCGCAACGTCGAAGACGGCAAACTCGCCCTCGCCCGCGCCCGCCAAACCGTCATCGAAGGCTGGGTAAGGCCGGAAAAAGACAAACAATAAAGCCATGCCGTCTGAAGCCGGTTTCAGGTTTCAGACGGCATCAAACCCCTCTGATATCAGATAAGGACTGCAAACCATGTCATTACCCCCATGCCCGCAATGCGCCTCCGAATACACCTATGAAGACGGCGGACAATACATCTGCCCCGAATGCGCCCACGAATGGAATGAAACCGAATCCGCCGCCGACCTTGCGGCTCAAGTGCGCGATGCCAACGGCGCGGCGCTGCAAAATGGCGATACCGTCATCCTCATTAAAGACCTCAAGGTAAAAGGCAGCTCGATGACGATCAAACAAGGTACGAAAGTCAAAGGCATACGCCTGCAGGAAGGCGATCACAACATCGCTTGCAAAATCGACGGCAGCGCGATGAATTTAAAATCCGAATTCGTCAAAAAAGCCTGACCGCCCAAAAACAAGAAACGCCGTCCGAACTCGTTTGACAAGGTTCGGACGGCGTTTTCACAGTGCGGATAATATCGATTGTTTTTTAAACTATTCCGGTTCTATCCTTTTTGATTGCAAACTGAAGCAGCCACTTTACCCAAAGCTCCCTCCGAATCAACCGGTTCCATCTTTAGGGTTGGGTAGTATCTTTGGACAGTTTTAGCAGCATTCATATCAAATTTTTCCATATATTCATGCCCTACACTTTGGCTGTTGCAGTTAACCCTGATCCGAGAAAATAGAACCCACCCTTTCTTAAGCCCAAGTTCCTTAACATCATCCATCGCCCATATTGACATTACCCCCACTCTATACCCATCCATATAGTCAATATCTTTACTTACAAGCCACGCCACTTTCCCATCTATATACACAAGATCAAATTTGTCTGAAAATTCAGATGCATACGCAGATGAAGAAACCAACAGCAAGAAAACAATAAAGGCTTTTATTTTTCCGATAACAGACAAAATATTCATCACATCCTCCAAACTCAAACGACATTTTCTCCGTATCCAACACACACTTCCGATCTGTCTCAACAGGCGGTTCGTCAGGAAAAAAGGCCATTCCCTCCCCTGCATCGCGAGACCCATTGGGAATGGGGCGTATCAGCCGGTTTTCCCACAATAAATCGCTACCCCCTTCTTGCATCCTTTGAATACATTGCCGGACGATTTCCTCATCCCTATCGTCGGCAGCGCGTATATTCCCATAACAATAGTTTGAACCTTCCGAAAACCTGTTTAAATAAATATCCACAAATATGGGAATTTTTTTACTCATATTGTTCTCCGGTATGTTTATAACTTGAGGTACTTTCCGTCAAGGAAAGTACCTCAAAAGTGTACACTTTTGAAAAAATCTGCCCGTGTAACAAACCAATACCTACACCGCTGATTCAAAATCCGAATTCGTCAAAAAAGCCTGACCGCCCAAACAGTAAAATGCCGTCTGAACCCCTTGTCGGATTCAGACGGCATTTATCCGTCAGGCAGTTTTATACGCCCAGCAGCCCTTGTCCCAAGAATCCGCCTTTTTCCACGCCGGGCAAGACGAAGAAATAGCCGCCGCCAAAGGGGCTGATGTATTCTTCCAGCGGTTCGCCGTTAAGGAGGTTTTGCACGAAGATGAAACCGTCGGCAAGGTTTGCCTGATAGCAGACGAACACCAGCCCGACATCAAGCTGTCCGCTTGAGGCAAGTCCGCGCGAATAGCTGTAGGCGCGGCGGAAGAGGCGGTGTTTTTTGAGGAACTCAGGATCGCGCGGGTTCGCCAGACGCATATGGCTGTCTTTGGGCGTGATATTACCCTCGGGGTCCTTGGCGAAATCCGGTTGGTCGGCTTCTTTTTTGCCGTCCATCGGCGCGCCGCTGTATTTGCGCCGCCCGAAAATGTCGGTTTGCTCTTGAAGCGGCGTCCTGTCCCAAAACTCGACAAAGTGGCGGATAAGGCGGACTGCCTGATAGCTGCCGTTTTTCGCCCACTCCGGTTCGTCAAGGCTGTTGGCGGCCACGCCCGTCCACAAAACCTCGTCTGCGGTTTTGGGGTCGGAAACCTTGGGATTGCCCGTGCCGTCGCGGAAGCCCAACAGGTTGCGCGCCGCCATCGCGCCGGGTTCGGATTTGGGCTGCCATCCGTCGATACTCCAGCGGATAACGGCGGTTTGGGCGGTGTGTTTGATGATGTCGCGCAGGGCGGCTTGGCAGGTTTCGGGGGTGAAGGCGCAGATTTGCAGGCTCAAATCGCCGTCGCACCAGCTTTTTTGCAGCTTATCGTTGGAGAAGTCGCGCATTTCCTGCAAATGAACCGGTTTTTTGTCTTTGAGTCCGAACCGGCCGTCAAACAGGCTGCTGCCCACCCCCACGGTAACGGTCAATCCGTCGGGGTTGAAGGCTTTGCCCAAAATGCCGCTGCCGGCAGGCGGGAGTTTGTCGTCGCCGTCTTGGTATTCGCCGCCTTGGGTGAGAAACTCGATACGGGCGGTCAGCGTGCGGAACAGGTTTTCCAACTGCTTGGCACTTTGCGCGGTAACGTCGAAGGCGCACATAATGGAAAACGCCTGCTGCGGCGTAACGATGCCTGCCTGATGTTCGCCGTAGCAGGGATAAGCTTGGGGCGAATGTTGGCTTTCGGCGGTGCGTTCGGCGGTTTCGCCCTGTTTTTTGCCGCCGAACCAGCCGCCGATTGCGCCGACTGCTCCGGCTGCGATCGCAGTTTTAAAGAGAGTGCGCCTGGTCGGTTGTGTCGGGTTATTCGTACTCATGTTTTATCCTTTGTTTAAACTCTGTATCCGATACGGCGGAACGCGGGGAACGGAAACCTCCACCTTTTTCAATACCTTTCCGGTTTTGCAGATAAAATTTCAGACGGCATCTGCCGCCAAATGCCGTCTGAACGCTTAAGGCTTATTTCAAGCCGAGTATGCCGCGAAGTTGGGCAAGGTCTTCAGCAAGCGCGTTGACGGGGGCTTGTAACGCTTTGCGGTCGGCTTCGCTCAGCTTGTCGTAGGTTTCAAAACCGTCTTTAGTCCGGTATTTCGCCAGAATTTCGTTGACCTGTTTGAAGTTGGTATCGGTTTTTTCCAACAAGGCTTTGTTTTTAGCCTCAATCAGCGGACGGAACAAATCAACGATTTTTTTCGAACCGTCCACATTGGCTTGGAAGTCGCTCAAATCGGTGTGGCTGTAACGGTCTTCTTCGCCACTGATTTTACTGCCCGCCACTTCTTCAATCAGTTCGGACGCGCCGCCGACCACTTTGCCCGGAGGGAATGCCAATGCGTCGATTTCTTTTTGCAGGGCTTCGACATCGGTCATCAGTTTGGCTGCGGTTTCCTTCACGCCGGACACGTCTTTTTCCACCCAAAGGGCGTGTTCGATACGGTGGAAGCCGGTAAATCCGGCATCTTTCGCGCCGTCTTTGAAGTCGTCTTCACGCGCATCGATGACGGGGTCGAGTTCGCTGAAAAGCTCGGCAATCGGTTCGATGCGTTCGTAATGGACGCGGGTGTCGGCAAACAGGGATTTCGCCTTTTCAATGTCGCCTGCTTTGACGGCTTCGGTAAAGGTTTTGGTTTTCGCCACCAGCTCTTTAACCTCGCCTTGAACGTAGGCTTTATAGTCGGCGAGCGGTTGGGACAGTTTTTCCAAATCCGCTTCATTGGCGGTGTCTTTAAAGCCGCTGTCGGTTACCACCAGCTTGCCGCGCGGATTGGTCAAAAGGCCGCAAGTCATTTCGTATTCGCCCGGCAACAGGGTTACGGTCATTTTGTCGGAAAGTCCGGGGGCGATGTTTTCGCGCTCGTCCACCACCATCACGCCTTTCAGGATTTCCCATTCGAGCTTGCGGCCGCTGTCGTTTTTAATGTTGAACACAACCTGTCCGCTCGGTACGGTCAGATTCATCGGTTCACAGGCATTGTCGTTGACGGCGATACTGACCGAACCGCCTTCGTTAGCGGATTGGGTCTCACCGGACGCAGCCGGTGCGGCTTTCTCCGCTTCCGGTGGCTGGCAAGCAGTCAAACCTAAGGCAAGCATCACAGACAATGCGGTCAAATTGAGTTTTCTCATTTCAGCTCCTCTTTACGGGTTAAAGTTTCAGACGGCCTACTGCCGCGCAAAAACCAAGTCATGACGGGAATAAGGTACAACAGCCAAACCAAGGCCTCGCCCTGCGTCGGATGGTCGGTATAGCCGAAAAATCCGCCGAGCAGCACGCCCAACGGACTGTCTTCGTGCAAATATTTTGATGAGTCGAACACAATATCCTGAAGCGCGTTCCAAATACCTGCCTCATGCAGCGCGCGCAGCGAGCCGGCAAGCAGACCGGCGGCAACGACAATCAAAAACACCCCCGTCCAACGGAAAAACTTCGCCAGATTCAGGCGCATCCCGCCCTGATAAATCAACGCGCCAATCACGGCGGCAGCCAAAACCCCCGCTACCGCACCGGCCGGCATCTGCCACGTCGGGCTCTGTTTGAATACGGCAAGCAGGAAAAAAACGCTCTCCAGACCTTCGCGCGCCACGGCAAGAAACGCCATACCGACCAAGGCCCATCCTTGACCGCTGCCACGGTTCAAAGCCGCCTGCACGGAGTCCTGAAGCTGCTGCTTCATCGAACGCGCCGCCTTTTTCATCCATAAAATCATATAAGTCAGCATCGCGACGGCAACCAAACCGATAATGCCGACGACGAACTCCTGCTGCTTCTGGGGAATCTCGCCCGTTGCCGAATGGATGCCGTATCCCAGCCCCAGACACATCAAAGAAGCAAGGACGACCCCGAACCAAACCTTAGGCATCAGTTTGGAATGTCCGGACTGTTTCAAAAAACCTGCAACGATACCGACAATCAGTGCAGCTTCGATACCCTCG
Organism: Neisseria maigaei; assembly: GCF_958267405.1. Taxonomy (NCBI): domain Bacteria; kingdom Pseudomonadati; phylum Pseudomonadota; class Betaproteobacteria; order Neisseriales; family Neisseriaceae; genus Neisseria; species Neisseria maigaei. The sequence goes on from NZ_CATQFT010000002.1 coordinate 14,456, forward strand.
CGCAACATAATTAAAAAAGCAACCAGCATAAGTATCAGTTTATAAGTAAATGGACGGTATATTATCAGGACATTTATATGACTTGTAAATAAGAATACAAACTATTTTGCCCTATTTTTTTCAAACTACCCCACCGTCGGAAAACTTTAGGGCTGTGTTAAAATCTCCTTTTTCAAACCTTTAAAAAATCAGTCGCTTGAAAATCCGACTCAAGGATTTCAACGTCATTGCCCATTATGAAAAAACATCTGTTTCAAACGGCACTGTTCGGCATGGTTGCCGCCATTCTTGCCGCCTGTCAAAACAAAAGCATCCAACCCCTCCCGATTCCTGACACATCCGTTATTCAAGGCCCCGACCGCCCTACTGGTACCCCTTTTCCTGTCGGCACTACGGTTTCAGGCGGAGGGGCGGTTTACACGGCGGTTCCTCACGACAGCCTGCCGCACTGGAGCGCGCAAAACTTTACCCAGAGCCTGCAGTCTTTCAGGCTTGGCTGCTCAAATTTGAAAAACCGCCAAGGCTGGCAGGATGTGTGCGCCCAAGCCTTTCAAACCCCCGTCCATTCCTTTCAGGCAAAACAGTTTTTTGAACGCTATTTCACACCGTGGCAGGTTGCAGGCAACGGAAGCCTTGCCGGTACGGTTACCGGCTATTACGAGCCGGTACTGAAAGGCGACGACAGGCGGACGGCACAAGCCCGCTTCCCGATTTACGGTATTCCCGACGATTTTATCTCCGTCCCGCTGCCTGCAGGTTTGAGGAGCGGAAAAACCCTTGTCCGCATCAGGCAGACGGGAAAAAACAGCGGCACAATCGACAATGCTGGAGGCACACATACCGCCGACCTCTCCCAATTCCCTATCACCGCGCGCACAACGGCAATCAAGGGCAGGTTTGAAGGAAGCCGCTTCCTCCCTTACCACACGCGCAACCAAATCAACGGCGGTGCGCTTGACGGCAAAGCCCCGATACTCGGTTACGCCGAAGACCCCGTCGAACTCTTTTTTATGCACATACAAGGCTCGGGCCGTCTGAAAACCCCGTCTGGCAAATACATCCGCATCGGCTATGCCGACAAAAACGAACATCCCTACGTTTCCATCGGACGCTATATGGCGGACAAAGGCTACCTCAAACTCGGGCAAACCTCGATGCAGGGCATTAAGTCTTATATGCGGCAAAATCCGCAACGCCTCGCCGAAGTTTTGGGGCAAAACCCCAGCTATGTCTTTTTCCGCGAGCTTGCCGGAAGCGGCAATGACGGTCCCGTCGGCGCACTGGGCACGCCGCTGATGGGGGAATATGCCGGCGCAGTAGACCGGCACTACATTACCTTGGGCGCGCCCTTATTTGTCGCCACCGCCCACCCGGTTACCCGCAAAGCCCTCAACCGCCTGATTATGGCGCAGGATACCGGCAGCGCGATTAAAGGCGCGGTGCGCGTGGATTATTTCTGGGGTTACGGCGACGAAGCAGGGGAAACAGCAGGTAAGATGAAAGAACCGGGTTACGTCTGGCAGCTTCTACCCAACGGCATGAAGCCCGAATACCGGCCGTAAACCGGCAAACAATGCCGTCTGAAGCCCATCACGGCCAATCGGGCGCATTAAGGTGAGGTTTTGAGATACCGCAGGCACAAGTCGGCCGGTCGGACAAAACGCCTTTCTTATTTGACGGAATTATAGTGGATTAACAAAAATCAGAACAAGGCGACGAAGCCGCAGACAGTACAAATAGTACGGAACCGATTCACTTGGTGCTTCAGCACCTTAGAGAATCGTTCTCTTTGAGCTAAGGCGAGGCAACGCCGTACTGGTTTTTGTTAATCCACTATAATTTCCGCCCGAACGGAAATACCCTTGCAAATGATCGGAATCAAACGGGTATTCAAACGCGTCCGAACAAAAAAAGGCGGACATTCCTGCCCGCCCGTACCGGTACGGAAACCACACATCCGATTCGGACGGCGGCATCCTCCCGGTTGTCCCCTGCTAAAACGACAATGTCGGTTTGCCGTTGCATTTGATTTCTTTTTCCAATTCATCGAACTCGGCTTCAAACCGCCGTTTCAACTGCTCGATCGCCGCCTGACGCTGCTGATACGTTTGGTTTGACGGCAACGCATTTCGCGCGTCGAGGTATGCCTGTTCCGTTTGTCTGCACTTTTTCTGATGGGCGATGATTTTGTCCTTCATCGCCGCATCGGTTTTGACATACTGCCTGCGTTCGACATACAGCTCTTTCCCGTCATCGGAAAGTTTGATCGGGATTTCCCCTATCCCCGTATTTATCGAAAGCGCGCCGTCTTTTTCAGATAAAAGCAAAGACTCTTCCTTGCCTGTAAACACATTGATTTTATTAAGGAAGTAATTGCCTTTTTCTTTTTTGACAGCAATCACGCCCTCTTTTTTGTCCGACTTTTCGCGCCAATAACCCTCGTAACCGCCGGCATCCTTGCCGCAGCCTGCCAACACCGCCGCCACGCCGACGGCCAAAAGCATTTGTTTCATTTCCATACTCCTTTAACATTAAGACCAAGCGAGTATATTGTTTTTTTTTTTCAGCTTGTCAATATTGATTTGCAAAAACTATAAACCAGCAGCAGGCAATGCCGTCTGAACGCCCATCCCGGACAAACAGGGAAATCCCTCTTTTTTTGAGCAAGCCCAAGCTTTCAGACGGCATTTTGCTGTTTCCCGACACGGAAGGCGGTTTATAATCCGAAGAGGAAGGTGCGGCACGGAAGCCGTCCGCGCCTGTTTTTTTTTCAACCGGATACTAAGGAACAGTTATGTGCGGTATCGTCGGCGCCATCCGCGCCCATCACAACGTCGTCGATTTTCTGACCGACGGCCTCAAACGCCTCGAATATCGGGGTTACGACTCATCAGGCATTGCCGTCAACACCGACGGCAAAATCAAACGTGTGCGCCGCGTCGGACGCGTACAGCTTATGGAGGACGCGGCACGCGAAAAAGGCATCAGCGGCGGCATCGGCATCGGGCATACGCGTTGGGCGACACACGGCGGCGTTACCGAGCCGAACGCCCACCCACACATCAGCGGTGGTATGATTGCCGTCGTCCACAACGGCATCATCGAAAACTTTGAAAGCGAACGCAAACGCTTGGAAGGTTTGGGATACCGTTTTGAATCGCAAACGGATACCGAAGTCATCGCCCACAGCATCAATCACGAATACGCGCAAAACGGCGGCAGGCTGTTTGAAGCAGTGCAGGAAGCAGTCAAACGCTTCCACGGCGCATACGCCATCGCGGTTATTGCCCAAGACAAGCCTGATGAATTAGTTGTGGCGCGTATGGGCTGCCCGCTTTTGGTCGCTTTGGGCGATGATGAAACCTTTATCGCTTCGGACGTGTCCGCCGTCATCGCCTTTACGCGCCGCGTGGCGTACCTCGAAGACGGCGACATCGCACTGCTGGCTTCAGACGGCATCAAAAGGCTGACCGATAAAAACGGCCTGTCCGCCGAACGCAAAGTCAAGGTATCTGAACTCTCACTTGCCTCTTTGGAATTGGGGCCGTACAGCCACTTTATGCAAAAGGAAATCCACGAGCAGCCCCGCGCGATTGCGGACACGGCGGAGGTTTTCCTCGACGGCGGCTTCATCCCCGAAAACTTCGGCAAAAACGCCAAAAGCGTGTTTGAAAGCATCCGCAGCGTTAAAATCCTTGCCTGCGGCACTTCCTATTATGCCGCGCTGACCGCCAAATACTGGCTCGAATCCATCGCCAAAATCCCGGCCGACGTCGAAATCGCCAGCGAATACCGATACCGCAGCGTGATTGCCGATCCGGACCAACTGGTCATTACCATTTCCCAATCCGGCGAAACGCTGGACACAATGGAGGCTTTGAAATACGCCAAATCCTTGGGACACTGCCACAGCCTCTCCATCTGCAACGTGATGGAATCCGCCCTGCCGCGCGAAAGCAGCCTCGTGCTTTATACCCGTGCCGGTGCGGAAATCGGCGTCGCCTCGACCAAAGCATTTACCACGCAACTGGTTGCACTGTTCGGTTTGGCGGTAACGCTGGCGAAGGTACGCGGCTTGGTATCCGGCGAAGATGAAGCACGTTACACCGAAGAACTCCGCCAGCTTCCCGGCAGCGTGCAGCATGCTTTGAACCTCGAACCTCAAATTGCCGCATGGGCGCAACAGTTTGCCAAGAAAACCAGCGCGCTGTTTTTAGGGCGCGGCATCCATTACCCGATTGCCCTCGAAGGTGCGTTGAAGCTGAAGGAAATCACCTACATCCACGCCGAAGCCTATCCTGCCGGCGAACTGAAACACGGGCCGCTTGCCTTGGTGGACGAAAATATGCCCGTCGTCGTCATCGCGCCCAACAACAGCCTGCTGGACAAAGTCAAAGCCAATATGCAGGAAGTCGGCGCGCGCGGCGGCGAACTTTTCGTCTTTGCCGACCTCGACAGCAATTTTAATGCCACCGAAGGCGTGCACGTCATCCGCGCGCCGCGCCACGTCGGCGAACTGTCCCCTGTCGTGCATACCGTCCCCGTGCAGCTCCTCGCCTACCACACCGCCCTCGCACGCGGCACGGATGTGGACAAGCCGCGCAATCTGGCGAAATCCGTAACCGTCGAATAACCCCCGCCGTTTTGCAAAAATGCCGTCTGAAGCCCGATTTTTCAGGCTTCAGACGGCATTTTCCCGTTTGATTTGCGGTATAATCCGCCTTTACCCATTGTTTGCAAAGCACAATATGACACGCAAAATCTTAGTTACCTCCGCCCTGCCCTATGCCAACGGCAGCATCCACCTCGGCCACATGGTCGAACACATCCAAACCGACGTTTGGGTGCGCTTCCAAAAACTGCGCGGCCACGAATGCCACTACTGCTGCGCCGACGACACCCACGGCACGCCCGTGATGCTGGCCGCGCAAAAACAAGGCATCGCGCCCGAAGACATGATTGCCAAAGTGCGCGAAGAACATCTCGCTGACTTCACCGGTTTCGGCATCGGCTACGACAATTATTACAGCACCCATTCCCCTGAAAACAAACAGTTTTCCCAAGACATTTACCGCGCACTGAAAGCCAACGGCAAAATCGAAAGCCGCGTTATCGAGCAGCTTTTTGACCCCGAAAAACAAATGTTCCTGCCCGACCGCTTCGTCAAAGGCGAATGCCCCAAATGCCACGCTCAAGACCAATACGGCGACAACTGCGAAGTCTGCGGCACGACCTATTCCCCGACCGAACTGATCAACCCGTATTCCGCCGTTTCCGGCGCGAAACCCGAATTGCGCGAATCCGAACACTTCTTCTTCAAACTGGGCGAATGCGCCGACTTCCTCAAAGCATGGACTTCCGGCAACAACCCGCACGACGGCAAGCCCCATCTGCAACCCGAAGCCCTCAACAAAATGAAAGAATGGCTGGGCGAAGGCGAAGAAACCACCCTGTCCGACTGGGACATTTCCCGCGACGCGCCGTATTTCGGTTTTGAAATCCCCGACGCGCCGGGCAAATACTTCTACGTCTGGCTGGACGCGCCCGTCGGCTACATGGCATCGTTTAAAAATCTGTGCGACCGCATCGGCATCGATTTTGACGAATACTTCAAAGCCGGCAGCCAAACCGAGATGTATCACTTCATCGGCAAAGACATCCTCTATTTCCACGCCCTGTTCTGGCCCGCCATGCTGCATTTCTCCGGTCACCGCGCCCCGACCGGCGTGTACGCACACGGCTTTTTGACCGTGGACGGACAAAAAATGTCCAAATCGCGCGGCACCTTCATCACCGCCAAATCCTATCTGGAACAAGGCCTGAACCCCGAGTGGATGCGTTACTACATCGCCGCCAAACTCAACAGCAAAATCGAAGACATCGATTTGAACCTGCAAGACTTTATTTCGCGCGTCAACAGCGACCTCGTCGGCAAATACGTCAACATCGCCGCCCGCGCGTCAGGTTTCATCGCCAAACGCTTTGAAGGCCGTCTGAAAGACGTTTCAGGCAGCGCATTGCTGGCAAAACTTGCCGCCGAAAGCAACAACATAGCCGAGCAATACGAAAACCGCGAATACGCCCGCGCCCTGCGCGACATCATGGCATTGGCAGACATTGTCAACGAATACGTCGATGCCAACAAACCGTGGGAATTGGCGAAACAAGAAGGCCAAGACGAACGCCTGCACGAAGTATGCAGCGAACTCATCAACGCCTTTACCATGTTGACCGCCTACCTCGCCCCCGTATTGCCGAAAGTGGCCGAAAATGCCGCCAAATTCCTGAATTTGGAAGCCATCACTTGGGCAAATACACGCGAAACCTTAGGCGAACACGCCATCAACAAATACGAACATTTAATGCAACGAGTGGAGCAAAAACAAGTGGACGATTTGATCGAAGCCAACAAACAAAGCATCGCCGCCGCAGCCGCGCCTGCCGCCGAAGAGAGCAAATACGAAAAAGTCGCCGAACAAGCGAGCTTTGACGACTTTATGAAAATCGATATGCGCGTCGCCAAAGTATTGAACTGCGAAGCCGTCGAGGGTAGCACCAAACTTTTGAAATTCGACCTCGATTTTGGTTTTGAAAAACGCATTATCTTCTCCGGCATCGCCGCGTCTTACCCGAACCCTGCCGAATTGAACGGCCGCATGGTCATTGCCGTCGCCAACTTCGCCCCGCGCAAAATGGCAAAATTCGGCGTATCTGAAGGCATGATTCTCTCCGCCGCCACGGCAGACGGGAAACTGAAGCTCTTGGATGTGGATACAGGCGCGCAACCGGGCGACAAAGTCGGTTAAGTAGAAATATCAAAAACAATGCCGTCTGAACCCTTTGGGCGTTCAGACGGCATTGTTTTTCGTCATCCCGACAAGCTCAAACCACGCGGTTTTGCGCCTCACCTTTCACAAAGGCGTGAATGTTCGCCAACAATATATCAAACAGCCTGTCCAAAGCCTCGCGGCTCGCCCACGCGGTATGCGGCGTAACAATCAGATTGGGCAGGCGTGCATTCAGCAAGGGATTGCCGCCCCTTGGCGGCTCCTCCGTCAAAACATCGACACCAGCTCCGCCGATCTGCCCGTATTTGAGTGCGGCAATCAGCGCGTTTTCATCCACCAGCCCGCCGCGCCCGCAATTAATCAAAACCGCACCGGGCTTCATCTGCCGCAATTCGTTTTCGCCTATCATATTTTCAGTTTGGGCGTTCAGCGGACAGTGCAGCGACAACACGTCGGCAGTCCGTACCGCATCTTCAAAGGAAACATAGCCTTCGCGCACAACGGGCGCGTGTTTGTGTTCGGCAAACACCACCCCCATACCGAATGCCTGCGCGTATCCGACCAGCGTCCTCCCGATATTGCCGCGTCCGAAAACCGCCAGCGTTTTGCCGTTCAAATCCCTGATTGGCGCGCCGTAATGGCAGAAAAACGGCGACTTCTCCCATAATCCTGCCGCAACATCACGCTGATAGGCGGGCAAATTCCGCATCAAGGCAATCATCAGCATAAAGGCGTGTTCCGCAACCGATTCGTTTCCGTATGCGCGGACATTGCATACTGCAACGCCCGCCGCCTTCGCCGCCCCGATATCGACATTGTTCACACCGGTCGCACTGACGGCAATCAGCTCCAACTGCGGATTAGCCGCAATAATGTCGGCGGAAATCATTACCTTATTGGTAATGACAACATGTGCGTCGTGCACCCGTTCTGCCGTTTCATCCGCACCTGTCGTACCGTAAACTGCGAGCTCGTGCGGAAAATCAAAATGAAAAACCCGGCCGGGCAAAGTATCCGCATCCAAAACAACGATCTTTTTATGATTCATAATTTCTATCCATATTTGAAAAATGATTTATTTACACTAACAACAAATAGCAAATTTAAACCGCGCAACCTTATGATAATCTTTATCATTCCTCCGTCAATGTCCAATCTGGGAGAGGATGATGCTTAAGGGCATCGCCTTCGGCGGAGATTTGTGCGCCTTTGGCTTCGATGTTGCCTTCGGTGGCACGGATGCTGAGATGGTGGCCGGCTGTCAGCGAGCTGCCGACGGCTTCGGCGCTGCTGCCATCCTGCACCTGCGTGCTGCGGCTGCGGGCACAATCAGAGCCGAACCGAAACCGAGCAGCAGGCTGAAAGCCAGCGTGCCCAAATGCAAACGACAGCCTGAACGGGGTTTCGGGCTGCCTTTAATCTGCATTATGGAATCATGATTAGCCATACGGGTTTTCTGTTTTTTGCTTTTCTTCTTTAAACCATTGTTCAAAAATATTACCCGGTGTTAAATCATCTCTATGCGAGAAAAATTTTTCATATGAATAATTAGCGGATGCTTTCTGATTTACATTGTCATATATGAGTTTCAACTGAGTTGGAATTTCCTGATGATTCTCGGCAAAGACAGAGCATAGTTCCGAATAATCTTCCATTCCAAGATTAAGAAACTGCCATTGAATCTCTTTTGTATTAAAAGACTCCTTTCTCATAATTTTATTATCCACTTTAAAAAAAGCATCAAAAGACAATACGTTTCTTTCCCTTGCACCATATATATAGACAGCGGTACCCCCCTCTCCTGAAAATTCAAGTGCCAAGCTAAGCATACGTTTTTGTATTTCTGATATCTTATCTTCTTGGTAGGCTTGGGCACCGGCGGCTAGGGTTTGCATAGAAAAAAGATACAAGGCAGCAAGCCGCCTACGCTTACTCGATACTCTGTACGGGAAAAAATATCTTACCCCACGGCATATCGTTTTCTTCAAAGATGCTTTCAAGATGATCGATAAAGGTGGGATTCACGGCATTGTCGTCTTCTGCACTGTTCACTACTTCGGGATCAAAATATTTAAAATAAAATAATTCTCCCTTAGAGGTAAGGTTAATATGTGTAAGCCAATAATATCCCCACCAACGATCAAATTCTTGACTTTTCAAATAAAGATCTGCATCGGGATCATAACGGGCAAGATTCCGGCAATACTCCCAGATGTCTTCATCCGTAATCTCTTTCTGCGGCCAAAATTCCATCCATCTCAAGGTAAACAGCCGGTAAATAATCTCTACTGTTTCCTGCCAATCAATCCCTGAATTGGGAAGGTCTACAGGTTCTGTATCAACAAAAGCTAATTTTCGAAATACATCCTGAATAGCAGATGCTTGTCGTTCATTCATTCTCATAATACATTACCTTTTCATTTATATTACTTTATTGGAAATTTCAATTTTAAATTTTCGTTAAATTTCATTTTTACTTTCCTGTGTTGTAAATCTTTTCAACTTTTTTAATGCCATCAATTTCATATTGAATAACAAAATGATCTGGCCTTAAACTATTTCCCTTGTATTGTATATCGACATTTACCGTTACGCGTTTCTTTTCCATTAATGCATTTGCCCATTCATTTTCTAGAATTTTATAATTGCTTAAATTAACTCCGCTAAGCTGGGATACCAGATTATCCAACTTTGGAGCCCCGCCAAATCTATCTCCCGCTATACTGACGGGCAGTATAGGCGTATCGGGGGCGGTCGCGCTGGTCGAACCCCTAATCAACACCGTCGTTTTCTATTTCCATGAAAAAGTCTGGAACCGTTACGAAAAAAACAAAACGGCCAAACAACAACCGCTGTTCCCATTGCACCGGTGCGGCTGACGTTTGAGCGGCATTTGATTTCCCTGCCCGGTATGTTACCCTTGTTTCTTTTAACAGATACGCGAAAGGACAAATATGGGTGACCTGATTATTGAAGATTTGCAGGAAGGCTTCGGAAAAGAAGCAGTTAAAGGCAAAGAGATTACCGTGCATTACACGGGTTGGCTGGAAGACGGAACGAAATTCGACTCCAGCCTCGACCGCCGCCAGCCGCTGACCATCACGCTCGGTGCCGGACAAGTTATCAAAGGTTGGGACGAAGGCTTCGGCGGAATGAAGGAAGGCGGCAAACGCAAGCTGACCATCCCTTCGGAAATGGGCTACGGCGCACACGGCGCGGGCGGCGTGATTCCCCCGCACGCCACTTTGATATTTGAAGTCGAGCTGCTGAAAGTGTACGAATAAAGCTGCCTGCTCCATGCCGTCTGAAACACAAACAAATCGTTTCAGACGGCATTTTGTTTTAAATAAAACATCCGTATTGGCAAATACTATTGAAAAACATAGCCTGTTTTTCCGGTTTTATCGTATCATTCCCCAACTTACCCCATTGATAAGGAAGCGGTTTATGCTGCAAAGAACTTTGGCGAAATCCATCAGCGTTACCGGAGTCGGCCTGCATTCCGGCGAACGGGTCGCACTAACCCTGCATCCCGCACCTGAAAACAGCGGGATTTCCTTCCGCCGCACGGATTTGGAAGGAGAAATGGGTGGGCAAATCAAACTGACCCCTTATTTGATCAACGATACCCGCCTTTCCTCCACCATCGTTACCGACAAAGGCGTGCGCGTCGGCACCATCGAACACATTATGTCCGCACTGTCCGCCTACGGTATCGACAATGCGCTGATTGAGCTGAACGCGCCCGAAATACCGATTATGGACGGCTCCAGCCTGCCGTTTATTTACCTTTTGCAAGATGCGGGCGTGATCGATCAAAAGGCGCAAAAGCGTTTTTTGAAAATCCTCAAGCCCGTCGAAATCAAGGAAGCGGGCAAATGGGTACGCTTTACACCGTATGACGGATTTAAAGTTACCCTGACCATCGAATTCGACCACCCTGTTTTCAACCGCAGCTCGCCAACGTTTGAAATCGATTTCGCTGGCAAATCCTACATCGACGAAATCGCACGCGCGCGCACTTTCGGCTTTATGCACGAAGTGGAAATGATGCGTGCCCACAATCTCGGCTTAGGCGGCAATTTGAACAACGCCATCGTGATTGACGACACGGATGTCCTGAATCCCGAAGGTTTACGCTATCCCGATGAATTTGTCCGCCACAAAATCCTTGATGCCATCGGCGATTTGTATATCGTCGGACACCCGATTGTCGGCGCGTTTGAAGGCTACAAATCGGGACACGCCATCAACAACGCCCTTTTGCGCGCGGTTTTGGCAGACGAAACGGCTTACGAATGGGTGGAATTTGCCGACAGCGATGATTTGCCCGACGCATTTCACGAGCTGAACATTAAAAAATGTGGATAACGCTCCCTTTTCCAAACAAATGCCGTCTGAATCGATAAAATACCCGCTTCAGACGGCATTTTTATATACGTATCCCCATCCGAAACTTTACTTATACACAACTCGCCCAAAGCTATCTTTTTGAAATATTACGAGATTTACCCGAAAATCTCATTTTCTCCACTACTTATACACAAACTCGGATGCACACTCTGCCAATATGCAGAAAAAAGACATTCGTGCCGACACTTTCTTATTCCCACAAGTTCCAAACACACTTCCTGCTCAAATCTCCACAGCATTCCCATCCTTAAAGGCACCGGCAGCCATTCGGTAAAGAAAAGCGGGATGTCATCTGCACAACAAGCAAACTATCCACAAAGCCTATTCCCCACGAAAAACAATCCACAGGGATACACAAAAGGAAAACTGCCTTACCGACACCCTTTAAAAGCGGCAATCCCGATGATTTTAAAAATAAAAAAAAGTTACCCACAGAAAACTTCCCATATCAATATAATCATCGTTTTATTATTTAAATTTTATATTTTATTAATAACCCTTCAGCGAAATGGCACAGCAAAGCGTAAAGGCATCTTTTCAAAAAATTAAAAAGTTAAGGATTGTTAAACAAGTGTAAATCGGGTAGAGTTGTAGTCGATAAATTAAATCTATAATGGAGCTTCCTGCAATGAAAGGCGATATTGGCGTAATCGGTTTGGCGGTTATGGGGCAAAACCTGATTCTGAATATGAACGATTGCGGATTTAAGGTGGTTGCCTACAACCGGACAACCAATAAAGTGGACGAGTTTTTAAACGGCGCGGCAAAAGGGACGGGTATTATCGGCGCGTACTCCCTGCAAGACTTGGTCGATAAGCTGGCAAAACCAAGAAAAATCATGATGATGGTTCGCGCAGGTTCGGTGGTTGACGACTTTATCGGACAACTGCTTCCGCTGTTGGAAGAAGGCGACATCATTATCGACGGCGGCAATGCCAATTACCCCGACACGATACGGCGGACACATTACCTTGCCGGAAAAGGGATTTTGTTTGTCGGCGCGGGCGTATCCGGCGGCGAGGAAGGCGCGCGGCGCGGCCCGTCCATCATGCCGGGCGGGGATAAACGCGCTTGGGAAGCCGTCAAACCGATTTTCCAGGCGATTGCCGCCAAAACGCCGCATGGCGAACCGTGTTGCGACTGGGTCGGCAGGGACGGCGCGGGACATTTTGTCAAAATGGTGCACAACGGCATCGAATACGGCGATATGCAGTTGATTTGCGAGGCTTACCAGTTTATGAAAGACGGTTTGGGACTGTCCTACGACGAAATGCACCGCGTGTTTGCCGAGTGGAACAAAACCGAGCTGGATTCTTATCTGATTGAAATCACAGCGGCAATTTTGGGCTATAAAGACGAAGGCGGCGAACCGCTGGTTGAGAAAATCCTCGATACGGCAGGGCAAAAAGGCACGGGCAAGTGGACGGGCATCAATGCCTTGGATTTGGGCATTCCGCTGACGCTGATTTCCGAAGCGGTATTCGCCCGCTGCGTTTCGTCGTTCAAAGAACAGCGCGTACAGACCGGCAAGCTGTTCGCCCGAACCGTTACGCCCGTCGAAGGCGGCAAACAAGAATGGGTCGAGGCGTTGAGACAGGCCCTGCTTGCATCCAAAATCATTTCCTACGCACAAGGCTTTATGCTGATCCGCGAAGCGGGCGAAAGCTACGGCTGGGATTTGGACTACGGTAACACTGCGCTGCTGTGGCGCGAAGGCTGCATCATCCGCAGCGCGTTTTTGGGCAATATCCGCGACGCGTATGAAAACAATCCCGATTTGGTGTTCTTGGGTACGGATCCGTATTTCAAAAATATTTTGGAAAACTGCCTGCCGGCGTGGCGCAAGGTGGTTGCCAAGGCGGTCGAATGCGGCATCCCTATGCCCTGCACGGCATCCGCCATCACGTTCTTGGACGGCTACACGACCGAACGTCTGCCTGCCAACCTCTTGCAGGCGCAACGCGACTATTTCGGCGCGCATACGTACGAGCGGACCGACAAACCGCGCGGCGAGTTTTTCCATACGAACTGGACGGGCAAAGGCGGAGATACCGCTTCAACGACGTACGATATTTAAAACTGTTTCAGGATATGCCGTCTGAACCGTTCAGACGGCATTTGTTTTACGGAAAATTTTAATGTTTCAATGGCTTTATGATGTGTTGTGGCGGTTTGTGCCGGTGTTGATACGGTACCGGCTTCGCAAGCGGGCGGAGAAATCTCCGGCGTATAGGGAAAATTGGGGGGAACGCTTCGGCAAACCGCATCCGCATCCGGTTAGCGGTGCGATTTGGATACATGCGGTATCTGTCGGTGAAACGCGTGCCGCCTTACCGCTGGTGAAGGAGTTAAGGCTGCGTTTTCCCTGCGTGCCACTGCTGATTACCCAGATGACACCGACAGGGCGGGAAACGGCTCAGGCGGTGTTTCCTGATGCGCAATGCCGTTACCTGCCTTATGACAGGAAGGCATGGGTGAGGCAGTTTTTGCGCGAACACCGCCCTTTGTTCGGCGTGTTGATGGAAACGGAAATCTGGCCCAACCTGATGACGGCGTGTCGGAAGGAAGGGATTCCGCTGTTTTTGGCAAATGCAAGGCTGTCGGAAAAATCTCTGGAAGGATATTTAAAAATACTCAGCCTGATCCGTCCTGCAGCAGCTTCATTGTCCGGCTGCCTGGCTCAGACGGAGGCGGATGCCGCCCGCCTGATGCGGATAGGCGTACGGGAAAGCAGTGTGTGCGGCAATACCAAATACGACATGATGCCGTCTGAACAGATGAAAACGCTGTCGTGGCAGTTTGAAAAACGAATCGGAGGTCGTCCGGTTGCCGTGTGCGGCAGTACGCGCGTATACAAAGGGGAGGACGAGGCGGAGAAATTGTTGGCGGCATGGCAGAAATATCGCGGAAATGCACTTTTGGTTATTGTCCCACGGCATCTCGAGCATTTTCAGACGGCATTTGAAACGGCAGAACGCTTCGGGTTTAAGGTTCAGCGGCGTAGCGACGGTTTGCCGGTAGCGGCCGATACGCAGGTGTGGATAGGCGACAGTATGGGCGAGCTGTATGCGTATTACCTGTGTGCCGATGTCGCTTTTGTCGGCGGCAGTCTGGTCGATTCCGGCTGTCAAAACATCATCGAACCGCTTTCCTGCGGCGTTCCGACGATATTCGGCTTTTCTACCTACAACTTTGCACAGGCATGCAGCCATGCGCTGGAGGCCGGTGCGGCAATCCAGGTAGATTCTGCAGACGGATGGCGGGAGACGGTCGAATCGGTATTGGCGCAGGGAGGAAGCGGCACACCGATGAGTGAGCGTATCGAAAAATTCATTTCCCAACATCGCGGGGCCAGTGGGAGAATGGCGGAAATGATTTGCCAGACGGTGCGAAATGCGGATTCCGTATGCGAGTGATACAATCGGCATTCACAGATTTAGGTAGGGGTATCGTATGAGTATTTATGCCGTCGCGCACATCGTCCATCTGTATTGCGCCATTGCCTTTGTCGGCGGCGTGTTTTTTGAAGTGCTGGTTTTGTCCGTCCTGCACACGGGACGGGTGTCGCGCGAGGCGCGGCGCGAAGTGGAAAAGGCAATGTCCTACCGTGCCGTCAGGGTGATGCCGTTTGTGGTCGGACTGCTGTTCGCCAGCGGCATCGTGATGGCGGCAAACCGCTACCTTCCTATATTGGGCGAACCGTTTGCCACTTCCTTTGGTACGATGCTGACGCTGAAAATCCTGTTGGCGTTCAGCGTGTTGGCGCATTTCGCCATCGCCGTCGTCAAAATGGCGCGTTCCACACTGACGGTCGGCTGGTCGAAATACATACACGCCGTCGTCTTTACCCATATGCTGCTGATTGTGTTTTTGGCAAAAGCGATGTTTTATATCGGTTGGTAACACAACTACATTTCAAATCAGGAGATTGAACCATGACAGAATATCCCGGTATCGGGTCGCCGTTGTTTTACGGCGTTTTTTTTGCGGCAGTGCTGGTCATGATTGCCTTGGATATGTTTTCGCTGAAGAAAAACGGCAGCCATAAAGTCGGTGTCAAAGAAGCCTTGGCATGGAGCGGCTTGTGGGTTGCCGTATCCTGCCTGTTTGCCGGATGGCTGTATTTCGAACTTGCCGGCAATCCCGGCTACGGCGCGGCAGTCGCAAAAGAAAAAGTATTGGAATTCTTTACCGGCTACATTTTGGAAAAATCGTTGGCAGTCGACAATATTTTCGTGTTCCTGATGATATTCGGCTACTTCAAAGTCGCTCCGCAGTTTCAGCACCGCGTGCTGCTGTACGGCGTATTGGGCGCATTGGTATTGCGCACCGTCATGATTTTCGTCGGCGCGGCACTGGTTCGGCAGTTCGAGTGGATTCTGTATCTGTTCGGCGCATTCCTGCTCTATACCGGCATACACATGATGAAGCCCGAAGGCGATGAGAAAGAGGATTTGGCAAACAGCAGGCTGCTGAATGCCGTCAAGAAAGTCGTTCCGGTCGGTACGGCGTTTCACGGAGAGAAATTTTTTACCGTCGAGAACGGCAAAAAAATCGCCACGCCGCTGTTTTTGGTGCTGGTCATGATTGAATTGAGCGATGTCGTGTTTGCCGTGGACAGCATTCCCGCCGTCTTTGCCGTTACCACCGATCCGTTTATCGTGCTGACTTCCAATATTTTCGCAATTCTGGGCTTGCGGGCGATGTATTTCCTGCTGGCGGATGTGGCGGAACGCTTTATCTTCCTGAAATACGGCTTGGCATTCGTGTTGGGTTTTATCGGTGTGAAAATGCTGGTAATGCATTGGGTGCATATCCCGATTTCCGTTTCGCTGTCGGTCGTCTTCGGAGCGTTGGGTGCATCGATACTGACCTCGTTAATTTATACGAAAAAACAGCCTGATAAATAAAATGCCGTCTGAACACCGACAAAATGGTTGACAGCATCAGGCTTGATGTATAGAATTTCGAGCTTATCGGGTCGTTAGCTCAGTCGGTAGAGCAGCGGACTTTTAATCCGTTGGTCGAGCGTTCGAATCGCTCACGACCCACCAGATAAAACAAAAAAGCTGAGTTTTCAAAACTCGGCTTTTTTTGTTTTCCGACAATCCTTGTTCGGAAAGCGCGGCATTTCGTCAAATTCTTTGGTGCGGCTTCCGTATTTTTCCCGAAAATCCCTTATAATTCCTCCTCTGCAACCTTCATCGGGTGATGCTTTATGCGTTGTCCCGAATATTGAAATATTATAGTGGATTAACAAAAACCAGTACGGCGTTGCCTCGCCTTAGCTCAAAGAGAACGATTCTCTAAGGTGCTCAAGCACCAAGTGAATCGGTTCCGTACTGTTTGTACTGTCTGCGGCTCGCCGCCTTATCCTGATTTAAATTTGATTCACTATACAAGTACCCACCAGGAAAGAACAAACGTGGACAAACTGAAAATCTCTGCAAACGGGCCGCTCAACGGCGAAATTACAGTTTCCGGTGCAAAAAATGCAGCTTTACCGCTGATGTGTGCTGGCTTGTTGACATCAGGTACGCTCCGCTTGAAAAACGTCCCCATGCTGGCTGATGTCAAAACCACGCAAAAACTGCTTCAAGGGATGGGCGCACGCGTTCTGACCGACAATATCAGCGAATTTGAAATCAACGGAGGTACGGTAAACAATACTTGCGCCCCTTACGAATTGGTCAGAACCATGCGCGCCTCAATTTTGGTACTCGGCCCTACGCTGGCGCGTTTCGGTGAGGCGCAAGTCAGTCTGCCGGGCGGTTGTGCCATCGGTTCGCGCCCCGTCGATCAGCATTTGAAGGGCTTGGAGGCAATGGGGGCGGAAATCGTCATCGAACACGGTTACGTCAAAGCCAAGGGCAAACTCAAAGGCGTGCGTGTGGCGATGGATGTCGTTACCGTCGGCGGTACGGAAAACCTGCTGATGGCGGCGACGCTGGCGGAAGGTACGACGGTTTTGGAAAACTGCGCCATCGAGCCCGAGGTGGTCGATTTGGCGGAGTGCCTGGTCAAAATGGGCGCGAAAATCAGCGGCATCGGAACATCGACCATGATCGTGGAAGGTGTGGGCGAGCTGCACGGCTGCGAACACAGCGTCGTCCCCGACCGGATTGAAGCAGGGACGTTCCTGTGCGCGGTGGCGATAACCGGCGGCAGGGTGGTTTTGCGGAATGCCGCGCCGAAAACGATGGAAGTGGTGTTGGACAAACTGGTCGAGGCAGGTGCGGTGATCGAGGCGGGCGACGATTGGATCGCCATCGATATGCGGCAGCGTCCGAAGGCGGTGGATATCCGCACGGTCGTCCATCCCGGCTTTCCTACCGATATGCAGGCGCAGTTTATGGCATTGAATGCCGTGGCGGAGGGAAGCTGCCGCGTGGTGGAAACGATTTTTGAAAACCGTTTTATGCACGTCCCCGAGTTGAACCGGATGGGGGCGAACATTACAACCGAGGGCAATACGGCATTTGTGCAGGGGGTGGAGCAGCTTTCCGGCGCGGTCGTCAAGGCGACGGATTTGCGCGCGTCCGCAAGCCTCGTTATCGCCGGTTTGGCGGCACGCGGCGAAACCGTGGTCGAACAGATTTACCACTTGGATCGCGGTTATGAAAATATTGAAAAAAAACTTGGCAGCGTCGGCGCGAACATCGAGCGCGTATCCGGCTGATCGGGTTGCGATGCCGTCTGAAGGCTTCAGACGGCATCAATTGTTTCTGTATCGCAAACACTGATTGAAAAGGACTGATTATGGCATTTTTAAAACTGACCGAACAAAACGTGCAGGGCAAAACCGTCCTCATCCGCGCCGATATGAACGTGCCGTTCAAAGACGGCAAAATCAGCGACGACACCCGTATCCGCGCCTCGCTCGCGTCCGTCAAATACTGCTTGGACAACGGCGCGTCCGTTATCGTGATGACCCACTTGGGCCGACCGACCGAAGGCGAGTTCCACCCCGAAGACGATGTCGCGCCCGTTGCCGCGCACTTGGGCGGCCTGTTGGGCAAAGACGTGAAAGTATTGAACGACTGGCGTGAAAACAAACCTACCCTGAACGCGGGCGATGTCGTCATGCTGCAAAACGTACGCATCAACAAAGGCGAGAAGAAAAACGATTTGGAACTGGGCAAAGCCTACGCTTCTTTGTGCGACGTGTTCGTCAACGACGCGTTCGGTACCGCCCACCGCGCCCAAGCTTCTACTGAAGCCGTTGCCCAAGCCGCGCCCGTTGCCTGCGCCGGCGTATTGATGGCGGGCGAACTCGACGCTTTGGGCAAAGCCTTGAAAGAGCCTGCGCGCCCGATGGTGGCGATTGTCGCCGGCAGCAAAGTGTCCACCAAGCTGACCATCCTCGAATCGTTGGCGGACAAAGTCGATCAGCTTATCGTCGGCGGCGGCATCGCCAACACCTTCCTGTTGGCAGAAGGCAAAGCCATCGGCAAATCTTTGGCGGAACACGACTTGGTGGAAGAATCCAAAAAAATCATGGCGAAAATGGCGGCCAAAGGCGGCTCCGTACCGCTGCCGACCGATGTCGTCGTTGCCAAAGCCTTTGCCGCCGATGCCGAAGCGGTCGTGAAAGACATTGCCGACGTTGCCGAAGACGACATGATTCTGGACATCGGCCCGAAATCCGCCGCCGCGCTTGCCGAGTTGCTCAAAGCCGCAGGCACGGTGGTGTGGAATGGCCCGGTCGGCGTGTTCGAGTTTGACCAATTCGCAGGCGGCACGAAAGCCCTTGCCGAAGCCATTGCCCAAAGTAAAGCGTTCTCGATTGCGGGCGGCGGCGACACGCTGGCGGCGATTGCCAAATTCAGCGTTACCGACCAAATCGGCTATATTTCTACCGGAGGCGGCGCGTTCTTGGAGTTCTTGGAAGGCAAAGAGTTGCCCGCCGTAGCCGCTTTGGAAAAACGCGGCGCGTAAGCGGTTTGATATAAAAAATGCCGTCTGAAACGTTGTGCTGTTTCAGACGGCATTTTTGTGTGGCGTTTATTGTGCTTTGGCTGCCCATTCCGCCGGTGTGGCGGCTACCGAAATGGAAAGTGCGTGCAGTTCGTTGCTTTCCAGTTGGGCTTTGAGTCCGTCTTTAATCAAGCGGTGGCGCGCGAGGCGTGCTTTGCCTTCAAATTCTGATGAAACGATGACGGCGAAAAAATGGTGTCCGTCGCCTTCTACTTCGATGTGTTCGCATTTTGCCACGCCTGCAATCAGGGCTTTGACTTGTTCGGGTGTCAGCATAGTGGGGAGTCCTTATTGGGAAAATGCGCCATTATACTGGCAAATCGAAATGCCGTCTGAAAACGGGTTCAGACGGCATTTTTGACGGTGTTTTATTTTTTGGCCTTGAAGCCGAGCAGGTGCTGGGTGGTGGCAAGCCACGCGCCGAATACGCCCAACGCGATGACGAAGCAGAACACCAGCACGATTTCTTCAGGGTAAAAGAAACGCCAGCCGATGTTCAAGCCGTAGGGTTTGAAGATGGCATCGACCAAGGGGCGCACTGAGGAAAGCAGCCAACCGCAAAGCCCCAGACTGACGGCTGCGGAAAGAATGCTCTGCCACATGGCTTGATAAAGGAATGGGCGGCGGATAAACGATGCGGGCGCACCGAGCAGCTTGGTGATTTCGATTTCTTCTTTGCGGCTGAGGATTTGCAGGCGGATGGTGTTGTGTGCGACAAGGACGAACGCCATCCCCAGCGTCAGTGAAAGAAACCATAAAATTTTACGGATGAATTCGTTGATTTGGTACAGTGTCTGTACCCATTCCGTATCCATGTTAGCGGATTCGACCATAGGCAGTTTGGTAATGTCCCGGTAGATTGCCTGCATTTGGTCGGGAGTAGTTGCCGGGTCGGGGGTAACGATAAAGACATCCGGCAGGGGGTTGCCGTCAAGCATGGAAATCAGATTTTGGTCGAGATTGGACTGTAATTCTTCCAAACCGTCTTCTTTGCTGATAAAGCGGATGTTGTCGAGTCGTTTGTCGCGCGTCAGCAGGCTGCGCACGGTCTCGCTGTCGCTTTGTGCGGCGGCGGTTTCCATATAGATTGTGATTTGCGGCGACTCGTTGAGTTTGCCCAACACGCTTTGTCCGCTTTGGATGCCCAAATACATAAACAGCGGAAGCGTCATGGCGACGGCGAGCATCAGGAGGGTCAGTATCGTGCCGACAGGTTGGCGCATGAGTTGTTTGAGTGCGGTGCGTGCGGATTCGACGTGTAGCGAGACGTAGTGGATGATGCTCATGCGAGTCGTCCTTTCGAGAGGCGCAGGATGCGGTGTCCGTAGTCCGCCATGAGGGTTTCGTCATGGGCGGCAACGATGACGGTTGTTCCTGCTTCGTGGAAGGTTTTGAACAATTCCATGATGTCGAGCGCGTAGGCGCGGTCGAGGTTGGCTGAGGGTTCGTCGGCAATCAGCAGGCTGGGCTGGTGAACGACGGCGCGGGCAATGCACAGCCTCTGCTGTTCACCGCCTGAGAGGGTTACGGGATCGTCCAATTCTCGTCCTTTCAAGCCGACTTTTTCAATGGCGATTCGGGCGCGTTCTTCGGCTTTGCGCGGCGGATAGCCGATAATCCGCAGGGGCAGGATGACGTTTTGCAGGACGTTGCGGTCGTAGAGGATTTTGTGGTCTTGAAACACGATGCCGATATGTTGGCGCATAAAGCCGATTTGGTTGTCGGTCAGTGTGCCGAGGTCTTGGTTGTTGAAGTGGACTTTGCCCCTGCTTGGTTTGGTAATGCCCGAAATCAGCTTGAGGACGGTGGATTTGCCTGAACCGGAGTGTCCTGCGATAAAAATCATCTCGCCTTTGTTGATTTGGAAGCTGACGTTTTTCAGGGCTTCAAAACCGCCGGGATAGGTTTTGGAAACTTGTTCGAAACGGATCATGGGAGGTCCTGTGAGGAATGGGCGGCATATCGTTTCGGGCGGTTGCGTCCGCAGGGATATGCCGTCTGAACAATAGGTAAGACAGTACCGATTATAAAGATTCCGCCTGTTTTTAGATAGTGGATAAGTTTGCACCGGCAGGCGGGTGGAAAAGAAAAATGCCGTCTGAAGCGGCTTCAGACGGCATCCGGCATTTAACGGCATTTTGAACGGGCGAGTTTGACGGCTTCGGTCAGGCTTTTTTCGTTCACTTCCCCGGTAATGGTCTGCCTGTATCCGCATTTCGGGGCTTCGACGACGGTAAAGGGCAGTACGCCGACATTGTTTCCGTAGGATTTCATAAAGTTTCGGCTGTTCGCCCCGGTGTAACGCCAAATCGGATAGCTGACGGGGGTTTGCTTGAGGAAGTTGCCGATATTGTCGGATGTGTCGAGCGCGATGCCGACCATATCGACGCTGCCTTTTTTCTGCGCTTTGTACCATTTCGACATGGCGGGCATCTCTTTTCGGCACGGGCCGCACCAAGTCGCCCACAGGTTGACGATGCGTACGGGGGCTTTGAGCGATTGCAGGTTTTGCGGGGTGTTGTCTTTCCATCCAGCAAGCTCGTCTGCCGAGGCGGTATGTGCGGCAAATGTGGCGGCAAGGGCGATTGCGGCAAGATTCAAGTATTTCATCGTTTTGTCCTTTGTATGTCGATTCGGGTATTGTAAACCGTTTGGTACGGTTGGAGGCGGGATATTGAGTAAAACCCTGCGTAAGCCGATAATAAGGGGATTGTCGAGAAGTAAGGAAATGTCATGTCTGAAATCAAAATTTTCCACAATCCGCGTTGCAGCAAATCGCGTGCCGCCTTGTCCCTATTGGAAGAACGCGGCATTGCTGCCGAAGTGGTCAAATATTTGGATACGCCGCCCGACTTGTCCGAATTGAAGGATATTTTCAACAAATTGGGCTTGGCATCGGCGCGCGGGATGATGCGCGTGAAAGATGATTTGTATAAGGAATTGGGTTTGGACAACCCTGATTTGGACAATGACGCGCTGCTGTGTGCCATCGCCGATCATCCCGCCCTGTTGGAGCGTCCGATTGTTTTGGCGAACGGTAAGGCGGCTGTCGGTAGGCCGTTGGAAAATATCGAAGCGGTATTGTGAATAAACGGCTGTTTTGCAGCCGCAACGGCTTGCGCTATTACCTGTTGGGCGGTTTCTGTTTGAGTGTTTTTCCGCTTTTGCTGGTGTTTGCCTCATCCGTTTGGGCGGTTTATCGGACGGGCGGGCAGGTTTTGCCGCCGTATGTCCGGGCGGATGCCGCGCTGGTGTTGGGGGCTGCCGCGTGGGACAAACGCCCCTCCCCGGTTTTTCGGGAACGCATCAACCACGCCATCGCGCTTTATCAGAGCCGCAGGGTAGGCAAAATCGTGTTTACGGGAGGCCGGACCAAAAAAGGCTATATGACCGAAGCCGAGGTCGGGCGGCGGTACGCGCTCAAACAGGGGGTTCCGGCGCGCAACATCCTGTTTGAAAACACTTCGCGCAACACTTATGAAAACCTGAACAACATCCGTCCGGTTTTGCGTGCCAACGGTATTGCCAGCGTGGTAATTGTCAGCGATCCCTACCATTTGGCGCGGGCGGCGGAAATGGCGGAGGATTTGGGTGTCCGCGTTTATATGTCTGCCACGCCGACCACGCGGTTTGATGCGGGAAATAAGAAAAAAATCTTTATGCTGCAAGAGGGATATGCGTTATCCCTTTACCGGTTGGAAAAATGGGGGCGGGATTTTTTCAATTGGCTGTTTCATTGAACCTTTTTTTCGGACGCAATCCCGAAGGAATCCGGTCGGCGGCGCATGATACACTGTTCCGCGTGCCGAAGCATTGAAAACAAGGAAAATGCCGTCTGAAACTTATCCATAGGCAGGGTTCGGACGGCATTTTTGATGCCCAAGCACGGTAAAAACAGTAAAATAAACGCTTTCAAAGATTTCGGAGCCATCATGACCGTCAAAACCCGTTTCGCCCCCAGCCCCACCGGCTACCTGCACATCGGCGGCGTGCGCACCGCCTTGTTTTCATGGGCGTTTGCCCGCCATCATAAAGGCGAATTTTTATTGCGTATCGAAGACACCGACTTGGCGCGTTCCACCGCCGAATCCGTCAACATCATCCTCGACGGTATGAAATGGGTCGGCCTGAATTACGACAACGCCGACAACGTCGTTTACCAAACCCGCCGTTTCGACCGCTACAAAGAAGTCATCGCCGAACTCTTGGCAAAAGGCGCTGCCTACTACTGCTATTGCAGCAAAGAAGAATTGGAAGCCATGCGCGAGAAAGCCGAAAAAGAAGGCACGGCGACTTACGACCGCCGCTGGCGGCCGGAAGCAGGCAAAACCCTGCCTGAAATCCCTGCCGGCGTGCAACCCGTCGTCCGCTTCAAAACGCCTTTGGACGGCGTAACCAAGTGGGCGGACCTGGTCAAAGGCGAAATTTCCATTCCCAACGAAGCCCTCGACGACCTGATTATCGCCCGTGCCGACGGCACGCCGACCTACAACTTCTGTGTCGTAGTGGATGACTTCGATATGGGCGTTACCCACGTTATCCGGGGCGACGACCATGTGAACAACACCCCTAAGCAAATCAACATCTTGAAAGCCATCGGCGCGAACCTGCCCGAATACGGTCACCTGCCGATGATTCTCAACGAACAAGGCAAAAAAATCTCCAAACGCAGCGGCGATACCGTCGCCATTACCGATTTCGGCGCGATGGGCATCCTGCCCGAAGCGATGCTCAACTATCTGGCGCGTTTGGGCTGGGCGCACGGCGACGACGAATTTTTCACGATGGAACAATTCATCGAATGGTTTGATTTGAAAGACGTTTCCCCGTCCCCAAGCCGTATGGACTTGAAAAAGCTCTATTGGATCAACGGCGAACACATCAAAATCACGCCCAACGAAAAACTCGCCGAACTCGTCAAACCCCGCCTTGCGCTGCGCGATATTCATGAAACCGAAAAACCTGCGTTGGAAGACGTGTTGGCACTGGTCAAAGACCGTGCCCAAGACCTGAACACGCTTGCCGACGAGTGCATCTACTTCTACGTCAAACAAACCCCTGCCGAAGCGGACGTGCAGAAACACTGGGACGACGAAGCCGCCGCCCGTATGCTGCGCTTTGCCGAACGCCTCGAAGGACTGGAAGACTGGAACGCCGAAGCCATCCACGACCTGTTCAAACCCTTCTGCGACGAAGAAGGCATCAAAATGGGCAAACTCGGCATGCCCCTGCGCCTCGCTGTATGCGGTACGGCGAAAACCCCGAGCGTCGATGCCGTATTGGCATTGATCGGCAAAGAGGAAGTGTTGAAACGCATCCGCGCTTAAGTTATCCACAGGTTCGTGCAATGCCGTCTGATGTCGGAATGCGGCTTCAGACGGCATTCAAACGGAAGTTGAATATGAAAAAAATATTGTATTTTCTGATACTTGCTTTTTCTACAGGCGTATGGGCGGGGGATGCGGAAGACAATCTGCTCAGCATCCAATCCGGCTATCGTGCCTTACTGCAAAAACAAAACAATCTGGACGGAAAAATCATCGGGATGCAGTCGGATTTGGAAGATGCGCGCCGGCGTTTGCAGACGGCGCAGGCGGATATTACCCGTTTGGAAGCGGAAATCCCCAGGGCGATGGCGGTGAAAGCGCGTCAGGAAGAGGAATTGAGGCAGGCGGGATTGCGCTTGAACAAGGCTTGGAATGCGGTTTACGGCGCGGGCGGGACAAAAGCGGCGGGAAATTGACCGATGAATTCCCTCTTTGTGGACAATACTGTTTTCATTACACGGCTGAAAGCCGGGCATATCGGTAGGTTGGTTCAGGCGTTGTTTGAGGAGTGGCACGGATTTGAACCGTGGTCTTCTGTGGATAAGATTCGTGCCTATTACGGCAGGTGTTTGAAGGATGACGAACTGCCGCTGGCTTTTGCGGCTGTGGATGATTCCGGCACCCTGTTGGGTTCGGCTGCGGTCAAGCGGCATGATATGGAAAGTTTTCCACAGTATGAATATTGGTTGGGTGATGTCTTTGTTTTACCTGAATATCGCGGAAAAGGCATTGGCAGGAGGCTGGTCGCCCACTGCATAGGCGCGGCTCGTTCGCTGGGGATAAAATTCTTGTATCTTTATACGCCTGATGTGCAAATATTTTATGAATCATTCGGCTGGGCGGTTGTCGGGCGACATTTCCATAACGGGGAATGGGTTACGGTTATGCGTTTGGATGTGGATAAGGTTTAAGCCGAATGGACAGATGCCGTCTGAGCTGTTCAGACGGCATTTTTATGTTTGGAAACTTCCTGTCAGATATAGTGGATTAACAAAAACCGGTACGGCGTTGTCTTGCCTTAGCTCAAAGAGAACGATTCTCTAAGGTGCTGAAGCACCAAGTGAATCGCTTCCGTACTATTTGTACTGTCTGCGGCTTCGTCGCCTTGTCCTGATTTTTGTTAATCCACTATAAAGTTTATCCACAGATTTTTCCATATGGTTTGATGCTGCTCCGCCAACGGAAATTAAGATACGGATTTGCACAAATCTTTCAGGCGGTACAGTTCTGACAATGCTTCGCGCGGGGTCAGGCTGTCGGGATCGAGTTTCTCCAAGGCTGCTGCCAATATACCTTCAAAATGTTTTTCCTCTGCTTTGTCCACAAAGCTGTCCACATTCGGTTCATCTCCTTTTTCAGACGGCATGGTACTGAAAATATCCAGTTGGGGCTGGTTTGCGGCGGCTTGGTTTTCCAGTCCGTTCAAATGCTTTTGGGCGGATTTCAATGCGCGTACGGGCAGGCCGGCGAGTTTGGCGACGGCGATGCCGTAGCTTTTTCCGGCAGGACCCGGTTGGATTTGGTGCAGGAACACGATGTCCTGTCCCTGTTCTAGCGCGGAAAGGTGCATATTGAATGCGGCGGTGTGGGCTTCGGGCAGGTAGGTCAGCTCGAAATAGTGGGTAGCAAACAGGCTGAAGGATTTGTTTTTTTGCAGCAGGTGTTCGGCGATGGCGTGCGCGAGGGCGAGACCGTCGAAAGTGGAAGTACCACGTCCGACTTCGTCCATTAAAACAAGGCTTTGTTCGGTGGCGTGATGCAGGATGTAGGCGGTTTCGCTCATTTCGACCATGAAGGTGGAGCGGTTGGAGGCGAGGTCGTCCGATGCGCCGATGCGGGTGAAGATTTGATCGATGGGCCCGATTGTGGCGGCATCGGCAGGCACAAAACAGCCGGTGTGTGCCAATAAAACAATCAGCGCGACTTGGCGCATATAGGTGGATTTGCCGCCCATATTGGGTCCGGTGAGCAGCATAAGGCGGTGTTTGTGGTCGAGGTCGGTGTGGTTGGCGGTGAAGTGGCGTACCTGCTGTTCGACAACGGGATGGCGGCCGTTTTCGATGTGGATAACCGGATAGTCAGCAAACTCGGGGCGGACGAAGTTCCGCTCTTTTGACAAGGCTGAAAATGTGGACAACACGTCCAGCGCGGCGGCGGCTTTGGCGGCTTTTTGAAGCTGCGGCAATGCCGTCTGAAGGTTTTTCAATACGCCGTCAAAGAGTTGTTTTTCTAAGGCGAGGGCTTGGTCTTGAGCAGTCAGCACTTTGTCTTCAAAGGCTTTCAGTTCCGGCGTGATGAAGCGTTCGGCGTTTTTGAGGGTTTGCCGGCGTTGGTAGTCGGCAGGTGCTTGTTCGGCTTGGGTTTTGGACAATTCAATGTAAAAGCCGTGAACGCGGTTGAACTCGACTTTGAGTGTGGACAAACCGGTACGTTCGCGTTCCTTGGCTTCCAAATCCAGCAAAAATTCGTCGCCATGGTTTTGAATGCGGCGCAATTCGTCCAGTTCGGGATGAAAACCGTGGTTGATGACATTGCCGTCTTTCAGCCAGACGGAAGGTTCGGGCAAAATGGCTTGGCGGATCTGCTCGGCTGTGGATAGGTTTTCAGGGAAAACGGCTTTGAGGGTTTCTAAGAGACTGCTGTCCTCGGCGGACAATTCGATTTCGGACAGGGCAAACAGGCTGTCGCGCAGGGCGGCGAGGTCGCGCGGGCGGGCGTTGCCCACGGCAATACGGGCGGCGATGCGTTCTATGTCGGCAATGCTTTTCAGACGGCATTGGAGGGGTTCGTATTGCGAACCCAGCGCGGCAACGGCTTCTTGGCGCGCTCGGATGTGGGCGCGGTTGCGTAAAGGGTGGTGCAGCCATAATGCCAACAGGCGGCTGCCCATATGGGTGGCGCAGCCGTCGAGTATGGAAAACAGGGTCGGCGATTTTTTGCCGGAGAGGGTTTGCGTGATTTCGAGATTGCGGCGCGTGGCGGCATCCATGCCGATATATTGGCTGTCGGTTTCGAGCGACAGCCCGTCCAAGTGTTGCGGCATCAGGTTTTGCGTCAGGCGGATATAGTTCAACAGCGCGCCCGCCGCGCCAATCGCAACGGCGTGTTCTTTGCTGTCCAAACCGAAGCCGTGCAAATCTTGGCAGCCGAAATATTCCGTCAGCAGTTTTTCCCCCGCGTCGGCGGCAAACTGCCACGCGTTCAGACGTGTAACACCCGATGCCTTCTGAAGTTGCGGTGCGTTTTTACTGTCCGGCAACAGAATTTCCGCCGCCTGCAGGCGCGCCAGTTCGTCGTTCAACTTATCCACAGTTGTCAGTTTGGTTTTGAATTCGCCGCTTTGCAGCGATGCCCACGCCAAACCGATGTATTTTTTGTCGGGAGACACGGCAACGATGCGGTTGGTTTCCTTGTCTTCCAGCAATGCGGAATCGGTCAGCGTGCCGGGCGTTACGATGCGGACAACTTTGCGTTCCACCGGTCCTTTGCCCGCGCCGACTTCGCCGACCTGTTCGCAAATCGCCACGCTTTTGCCCATCTTCACCAACCGCGCCAGATACTGTTCCGCCGCGTGAAACGGCACGCCCGCCATTTTAATCGGCACGCCGTCCATCTGCCCGCGCGTGGTCAGGGTAATGTCCAGCAGCTTTGCCGCTTCCACTGCGTCATCCAAAAACAGCTCGTAAAAATCGCCCATGCGGTAAAACACCAGTTTGTCGGCATGTTGCGCTTTGATGGCGAGATACTGCTGCATCATCGGGGAAACGGAGGGTTTGGACATGGGGCTGCCTTATCATTAGGAAAACGGTATTGTAGCAAAAGGTTTTGTCTTCGACGGAATGAGACTGACCGTAAGCCTGTCAATAAAGTTGTGGAGATAAATAGGAAAACAGCAAAGTTATCCACAAAAATATCATTAAGTCAAAAAACATCCACGCTTATCTGTCTTATACGGCAAGCCTTAAACTCAAACTTATTTGACAAAAAGGTAATGAAAATATTGGATATTTGCTACTTATACACAAGCAGGTCGGCAATCATCAAAATCATCATTAAAATTTTAAATTCAAATATTGATAATAAAAGTTTTGGAAATCTGTGAAAACAGCAAAATTCATCTATATCAAATAAGCGTCAAGTAGTTGGATGTAATAGTAGAATGTAACTTTATTTCAGAATACAATACAGGCATTGAAATTTCGTTTCATAGCTTGGAGTATAAACATGAGCATTAAAGTAGCGATTAACGGTTTCGGCCGCATCGGCCGTCTGGCATTGCGTCAAATTGAAAAAGCCAAAGGCATCGAAGTCGTCGCCGTCAACGACCTGACCCCTGCCGATATGCTGCTGCACCTTTTCAAATACGATAGCACCCAAGGTCGCTTCCAAGGTACTGCCGAATTGAAAGACGATGCCATCGTAGTGAACGGCAAAGAAATCAAAGTTTTCGCCAATCCGAATCCTGAAGAATTGCCTTGGGGCGAATTGGGCGTAGACGTCGTCCTCGAATGTACCGGCTTCTTTACCAGCAAAACCAAAGCCGAAGCCCACATCCGCGCCGGTGCGCGCAAAGTCGTGATTTCCGCCCCCGGCGGCAATGACGTGAAAACCGTCGTATATGGCGTGAACCAAGACATTTTGGATGGCAGCGAAACCGTCATCTCCGCCGCTTCCTGCACCACCAACTGCCTCGCCCCGATGGCGGCAGTCCTGCAAAAGGAATTCGGTGTAGTCGAAGGCCTGATGACCACCATCCACGCCTACACCGGCGACCAAAACACCCTTGACGCGCCGCACCGCAAAGGCGATTTGCGCCGCGCCCGCGCCGCCGCTCTCAACATCGTGCCCAACAGCACCGGCGCCGCCAAAGCCATCGGTCTGGTTATCCCCGAATTGAACGGCAAACTCGACGGCTCCGCCCAACGCGTCCCCGTCGCAACCGGCTCGCTGACCGAATTGGTTTCCGTCCTCGAACGCACCGTAACCAAAGAAGAAATCAACGCCGCAATGAAAGCCGCCGCCAGCGAATCTTACGGCTACAACGAAGATCAAATCGTTTCTTCCGACGTCGTCGGCATCGAATACGGCTCGCTCTTCGATGCGACCCAAACCCGCGTGATGACCGTGGGCGGTAAACAACTGGTGAAAACCGTTGCCTGGTACGACAACGAAATGTCCTACACCTGCCAACTCGTCCGCACTTTGGAATACTTCGCAGGCAAAATCTAAAAGATTTCGGATTGGGTAAACCAGTCTGTGGATAAGTTAAGAAAAAAGGTCGTCTGAAAACCTAAATCTAGGTTTTCAGACGACCTTTTTTCTTATTGACTAAATAATTATTGCAACATTTTGTTACTTATAGTCCGTTGCTTTATATGTAACAAAAAGGATAATTGCTTTGAATTCGGAGGTTGAAATGGTACTAGAAAAAATTGGAGCAAGAATTCGAGAATTGCGTAAGGCTCAGAATCTAAGCCAAGAAAAATTTGCTTTGAAGGCTGAAATTGATAGGACTTATCTTGCAGGCATTGAACAAGGAAAAAGAAATCTATCCATGAAAAATATGGAGAAAATCATTAATGCTCTAGGAACTACATTCCATCAATTTTTTGAAGATATATAAATTTGTAGATTATAAGTAACAATTGATATAAAATGGAGAGACTAATGTCTAGTTTTATTCAGGCAGAAAGAGATATTCAATCTTATTTTGAAATTGGTCAGGCAGTTTGTTTCAACGGTCAATCATGGTGTGTACAGAACGTAGGTAAACCTACTTGCGGAAACGGCGAACCTAAAACGGATATTTATATTTTATTAAAAAGTGAATCATCTGAAGAAATAAGAGAAATTAAAATTTCATACAAGAAAAGTAATGCTGATTTTGTAGAAAATAAAATTAAAGCAGACCGAGCTGAAATGATTTTTGGAAATAATTGGGCAAAAATTATTCAAAGTTCAACAACAAATATTCGTAGGAAATTTTTAGATAAAAATCTAATTTTTAAAAAAAGCAAGGGTAGGACAGACAATGGATCTATTACGCTTGGTTGGAAGTTTGAACTTGTTAATAAATTAAACGGGGAATTATCAGATAAAGTAGATTTAACTACTGAACAATTATTAGATATTTACGTAGGTAATAATCTAGATGAAGAAAAGAAAAATGCGAGTGTAAATGGGGTAATTATTCCAAACTCTGGTGTTGCGAATTATATTCTGATAGGAGACGAATTTTCGTCTACTGAAGAAATACTGGATAAAATTGTTTCATTAGATGAATATGTTAGGGATAATCCTAATATTTATTTTGCCTGTAAAGCACTTAATTATCGAAGTTTCGAAGATAAATTTGATGGAGATAGACCACTTGCAGTTCAAGTAAAATGGGAAGTTGTTAATGGAAAACTGACTCATGAATTGATTTTTGATAAACCATTTCAATGTAATGGGAATAAAGTTGCGAAACAATTAAAACAATGCCTAATTAACTTAGGTGTTCAAAATACAGATGATTTAAATGATAAAAACACGCAAGATTGTAATATTTTTCAATGAAAGGAACAGATGAAGATAATTAGTTTATTTAGCGGTTGTGGTGGTTTAGATTTAGGCTTTGAAAAAGCAGGATTTGAAGTGCCTGTTGCAAACGAATATGATAAAACCATTTGGTCAACATTTAAGGCTAATCATCCTAAAACACATTTGATTGAAGGCGATATACGCAGTATTAAGGAAGAAGATTTTCCTGATGAAATCGATGGTATTATCGGAGGTCCTCCTTGTCAGTCATGGTCGGAAGCAGGGGCTTTGCGAGGTATTGATGATGAGCGGGGTCAATTGTTTTTCGACTATATTCGTATTTTGAAAAGTAAGCAGCCTAAGTTCTTTTTAGCTGAGAACGTTAGCGGTATGCTTGCAAACCGCCATAATGAAGCGGTACAAAATTTACTGAAAATGTTTGATGAATGTGGGTACGATGTAAGCCTGACTATGGTAAATGCCAAAGATTATGGTGTGGCTCAAGAACGTAAAAGGGTCTTCTATATTGGTTTTCGTAAAGATTTGAAAATCAAATTCTCATTTCCAACAGGTTCGACAGTTAAAGATGGAGATAAGATAACATTGAAGGATATTATTTGGGATTTACAAGATACAGCCGTTCCTGCGGCTTTTCAAAATAAAGCTAATCCTAATGCTATTAATAACAACGAATATTTTATAGGTAGTTTTTCCCCAATTTTTATGAGCAGGAACCGTGTGAAAGCATGGCATGAACAAGCATTTACAGTTCAGGCTTCGGGGCGGCAATGCCAGCTTCATCCACAAGCTCCAAAAATGGAGAAACATGGAGTAAATGACTACCGTTTTGTAGTTGGAAAAGAAGCTCTTTATCGTAGGATGACTGTGCGTGAAGTAGCGAGGGTTCAAGGCTTTCCTGATGATTTTAAATTTATCTATCAAAATATTAATGATGCGTACAAAATGATAGGTAATGCTGTACCTGTTAATTTAGCTTATGAGATTGCGGTAGCAATCAAAAAAGAGTTGATAATTTAAGAAAAGGTCGTCTGAAAATTTTTCAGACGACCTTTTTTAATAGAATTGTGAATAAAATTTCACACAACACTTATCCCAATAACCGTCGCGCGGTTTTCCTCGATTTGAAACCTGACTTCGTAATCCGCAATATTCATCACATAAATCCGTTCGGGAATATCCTGATAGGCGGGGCGCGGGTCTTGGGCAATACTTTGGCTGATGAGTTTTTTCGTGTTTGCAGATAAATTTTCCGCGCCGATGTTTTCCTGCCAAACGACCTCCAATTCTTCGGGTTTGCCGCTGACGAAACCGGATGCGGCATCGGGTTTGGATTCGATAAAGGGGATATAAGGTTTGATGTCCACAATCGGTGTGCCGTCCAGCAGGTCTGCGCCGCTGCAGTAGAGGCGGACGGGTTTGCCGGTTTCGATGCGTTCGAGTCTCAGGAGCGAGAGTCCGAGATGGTTGGGGCGGTGGGGGCTGCGTGTGGCGAATACGCCCATTTTTTGTTTGCCGCCGAGCCGTGGCGGGCGCACCATTTGTACCCAGCCTTCATCTAATACGCCGTGAAAAATAAAACTTATCCACACATAGTCGAAGTGTTCCAGTCCGCGTACGCTGTCTGCGGTAAATTCAGGATTCAGCTCGATGCAGACTTCTGCGGCGGAGACCAAACCGGGCTGGCGGGCGATGCCGAATTTCTGTTTGTAGGGTGAGCGAGCGGCGGCAATGGGGACGATGGTGTAAGTCATGATGATTGTGGATAAGTTTTTCGGAAAAACGCTATCTTATCACAGCCGGTTTTACCGCTTTGGGGTAGTAATTTGTTATAATACAGGGCATTTTAATCGTGTTGAAATAAAGTAGCACAGAATCCTCGTGTCCAAGACGCTCTTAAAAAAGGCATTGGAGTATTGATAAAAAAAAGAAGCATAACGGTTCGCTATAACGAAGAGGGAATCCCGTATATTACACCCAAGTCAGGTTGTTATCTTTCCTTTCAGATCTCACCTATAGGAGGTGAGATTGAAATTTTGGGTAATAAAATCGGATTACAGCTTCTAGCAAGGAGCATCTTAGGTATAGCTAAAATGGAGGAGGTGGATATGACATATCATATCCACCTAGATGAATTGTACTCCTTAAATAAAGAAGGTAAGAGTTTTGTTATTCGTAAAATAGAGAATGACGATCTTAAGTGAAGAAGTAATGAGATGATTGTTTCTATTGATGTTGATGCACAAAAAACGTTTACGCCTTTGTGTCCTAAAGAGCTGCCTGTGAACGAGGGGCATTTGATTGTCGAAGAGTTGAATGCCCAAGCCGCTTTGGCGGATTTGCGCGTGATGACGAAAGATGCGCATCATATGGCGGCGAAATGGCTTGTGGATAACCCTATTGATATGTTGAAACCGACAGGTTTGCCCGATGCGGATTTGACTTGGGTGGCTCATGCGATGGTCGGTACGCGCGGCTATGAATTGTTGGACGGGCTGCCTTCTGTTAAGGAATACGATTATTGCGTTTGGAAAGGCGTTGATCCTGAATTGCATCCTTACGGCGCGTGTTTTCATGATATTGAGGAAAAACTGAGTACAGGGCTGATTGAATGGCTGTGTTGTCAAAATACGGATACAGTCATTGTCGGCGGGTTGGCTACGGATTATTGTGTTAAAACAACGGTTTTGCAGTTGCTCAAAGGTGGCAGTTGGCAGGTTATCGTTAATGAAGCGGCTTGTCGGGGTATTGCGCCGGATACTATCGAAACGGCATGGCAGGAAATGCGTTCTGCCGGTGCAATCATCTTAAAAAACGCTGAAGAAATTAAAAAATATATTAATAATCAATAATTTTAAAAATGTTTCACGTGAAACCCCTTTCCTAAATATGAAAATTTTGCTTGTCCGCTTGTCCAGTATGGGCGATTTAATTCACACTTTGCCTGCAATCGAAGATTTGGCGCAACAATGTCCTGATGTAGAACTGCATTGGCTGTGTGAAGCCGGGTTTGCGGATATTGCGCGCCTGCATCCGTTTGTGAAAAAAATCCATGTGATGAAATGGCGGCAATGGCGCAAACATCTTTTTCAGGCTGAAACTTGGCAGGAAATAGGTCGTCTGAAACAGACTTTGCGGCAGGAAGCATTTGATTTTGTATTGGACAGTCAAGGTCTGATTAAAAGCGCGTGTTTCGCCAAAATGGCAAAATCCCCTATTTATGGTTTGGATAAAAACAGCGCGCGCGAGGGATTTGCTGTGGTTGCGTATGTGAAAACATACGCTGTACCTAAAGGGAAAAATGCTGTTTGGCGCAATCGTGAGCTGTTCGCCCAAGTATTTGGATATGCAATGCCGGAAACACAGGTATTCGGTTTGACCGTTCCCGAAGCAGGTCGTCTGAAAAATTTGGAGCAGCCGTATTATGCGGCTTTGCACGCGACCAGCCGGGACAGTAAGTTATGGCCTGTGGAAAACTGGCGGGCGTTGCTGCAAAAGCTGAATGAAGAACAACAATGCAACATTTACCTGCCATGGGGAAATGAAACTGAAAAAACGCGTGCCGAACAAATTGCAGACGGACTGCCATTTGCCATTGTGTGCGACAAAATGAATTTATTGCAGGCGGCGTATCTGCTGAAACACGCGGTCGGAATTGTCGGTGTGGATACCGGTTTACTGCATTTGGCAAATGCTTTGGAAAAACCTGTGATCGGTATTTATACCGATACCGATCCGATTAAAACAGGCGTTCAAGTTTCGGCTGTTGCAAAAAATTTGGGCAATATCGGGCAGATTCCGACTGCGGATTTGGTTTATCAAACGTTGATGGATTGTGTTGCAGCAGACAAAGGCTAAAGTGTCGTCTGAAACTGATATAACGGCATGGTATTTACAGTTCGTTGAGTGCAGGAATGTATACCCACCAGCCTGAGTAAATGCTTTAAAAATGGTATAATCGGCAAACATTATCTGAAAGATTTCTGAATGAATTCGTTTTTAAGGAAAACGGATTTGATTTTATAGAGAAGAAGGTTTGGCTATCGCTTGATAGCGAGAGTAGCGTTCTTTTTAGGAGAATTCAATGAAAGCACTGGTCGCAGTAAAGCGCGTAGTGGACTACAACGTCAAAGTTCGTGTAAAAGCCAATGGTTCGGATGTGGATATCGGCAATGTCAAAATGTCGATGAATCCGTTTGACGAAATCGCTGTGGAAGAAGCCGTCCGTTTGAAAGAAGCCGGAAAAGTAAGCGAAATCGTAGCGGTTTCTTTGGGCGAAAAGAAATGCGAAGAAACGTTGCGTACAGCTTTGGCGATGGGGGTCGACCGTGCAATTCATGTTGAAACCGATGCGAAATTGGAGCCGCTGGCAGTTGCCAAGTTGCTGAAAGCCGTTGCGGACAAAGAAAATCCACAAATTTTCTTTTTGGGCAAACAAGCGATTGATGATGATGCCAACCAAGTGGCGCAAATGCTGGCTGCTTTGCTGAATGCGGCGCAAGGTACGTTTGCGTCCAAAGTACAAATTGAAGGCGACGAAGTGCAGATCGTGCGGGAAATTGATGGCGGCGAAGAAACCATCGCATTGAAACTGCCTGCTGTTATCAGTGCGGATTTGCGTTTGAACGAGCCGCGCTTTGTCAAACTCCCCAATATTATGGCAGCAAAGAAAAAACCTTTGGAAAAACTGGCTCCTGCTGATTTGGTTGCGGATATTTCACCTCGTCTGAAAACAGTGAAATTCGCCGAACCTAAAGCGCGTCAGGCAGGCGTAAAAGTAGCAAGCGTTGCCGAATTGGTTGAGAAATTGAAAAACGAAGCCAAAGTGATTTGAGGAGACTGAAATGAGCGTATTGATTATTGCTGAACACGACAACAAACAGTTGAATCCTGCCACTTTGCATGCTGTTACCGCTGCCGCTAAACTGGGTAAAGTCGATTTATTGGTTGCCGGAAACGGCGCATCTGCCGTAGTGGAATCCGCGAAACAAGTAGCGGGTGTGGAAAAAGTTTTGGTTGCGGATGCTGCCCATTATGCCGAGGGTTTGGCTGAAGAACTGGCTCCGCTGGTTGTCAAATTGGCAGCGGATTACCGCTATGTTGCAGCAACGGCAACCACATTCGGTAAAAACCTTTTGCCCCGCGTGGCCGCTTTATTAGACGTACCGCAAATTTCTGATTTGACTGAGATTGTGGATAACACGACTTTTGTGCGCCCGATTTATGCAGGTAATGCATTTGAAACCGTGCAAGCTGATACAGAAAAATTGGTGCTGACCTTCCGTGCGACGGCTTTTGACGCAGCGGTGGCGCAAGGTGGTAATGCCGAGGTAATTAATGTTGAAACAACCCCTGCTCAAAACCTGAGCCGTTTTGTGAACCGTCAGCTTTCCCATTCTGATCGTCCTGAATTAACTCAGGCAAAAGTGATTATTTCCGGTGGTCGTGCGTTGGGTAGTGCAGAAAAATTCAATGAAGTGCTGACACCGTTGGCGGATGTTTTAGGTGCGGCAATCGGTGCATCCCGTGCGGCAGTTGATGCCGAATATGCGCCAAACGATGCTCAAGTCGGACAAACCGGTAAAGTGGTTGCGCCGCAACTCTATTTTGCAATCGGTATTTCAGGTGCGATTCAACACGTTGCCGGTATGCAAGATAGTAAGGTGATTGTTGCAATCAATAAAGATGCTGATGCGCCGATTTTCAATGTGGCCGATTACGGATTAGTTGGCGATTTATTTGAAATCGTCCCGCAATTAACAGAAGCATTGAAAAATTGATGTTTCACGTGAAACGTTCAGACGACCTTGTTATTAATGAGGTCGTCTGAAAACATTTCAGCATGATTACGACTTATAAAACCATTACTTCCCCGACGCAGGCTGAGTTTAAAGATAAAGGCAGTCGTTTTATTGTATTTGCCTATCCGATTCGGACGTTGGCTGATGTGAAAAAATACCTCGATCCGTTAAAGGAAGAGCATCATAAAGCACGACACTGGTGCTATGCCTATCGTTTGGGTGTGGATGGTATGCAATTTCGTGCCAACGATGATGGAGAGCCATCAGGAAGTGCTGGACGACCAATTTTGGGGCAGATTGATTCGGTGGGTATCACCGATGTTTTGGTTGTGGTCGTCCGCTATTTTGGTGGTACTTTATTGGGTGTTCCAGGTCTGATACATGCGTACAAAGAGGCGACGGCTCAAGCGTTGGCAGTTGCAGAAGTAGTTGAAAAGAATATTGAAAAAACCGTTTGGCTGAAATGTGAATATCCGTTTTTGAATGAAGCGATACGCATTGCCAAACAATATCAGGTGGATATATTGGAGCAGGATTTGCAGTTGGATTGCCGATTGACGGTAAGTTTGTCGTTGGCAAATTATGAAGTCTGTGTTGCGGCTTGGAAGAATACACGGCAGATTAAAGTAAATACGGAAAAGTCTTTTGAATGAAAAGGTCGTCTGAAAATCCACATCTTAGGGTTTTTAGACGACCTCTTCGCTGATTAATCTTCTTGCGTATATCTGTCCAAGGCATCGACGCTGGAGCGCAAATATAGCCAGGCTAATTGATGGAATTCGCCAAGCGCGTTCCATAGTGCATCTTCACTCATAATGCTGTATTCGCCTTTCGTACTTAAATCCAGTTCTGCCCCGTCTTCAATAGCCTGATGACACGCCTGATACTCGTGGGTATAGAAATTGTCCATATCTCGAATTAAAGCGACGGCATGTTTCCAACGCAGGATGTCTTCTTCCAATTGCGGTAGTAAATGACACCATTCGCGGTATTTGCTTTGGATTTCATCAATACGTTTTTGCATAGCTACTTGTCCTTTTTCAATTTTGTGGATAAGTTAAGTTAAATAGGTTGGTATAGTGGAGTGAGGCGGTCTTTGTTTGATTCCACTAAAATTTCTTCAAACGGGACAATAGTCCCTTTATGTCGAGTTTTCGTTAAAAGTATATATTTGTCAAGGAGATGGCATGAAACTGCTGGTTATCGGTAATGGCGGTCGCGAACACGCGCTGGCTTGGAAATTGGCGCAGTCGCCCAAAGTGGAAACAGTATTTGTTGCACCCGGTAATGCCGGTACGGCGATTGAACCTAAGTTGCAAAACATCGCCTTGATCGCGCATCGGGATTTGATTGAATTCTGTCGTAAAGAAAATATTACTTTTACCGTCGTCGGTCCTGAAGCACCTTTGGCGGCAGGTGTTGTGGATGATTTCCGTGCCGTAGGACTGAAAATATTTGGTCCGACACGATATGCGGCGCAGTTGGAGAGTTCTAAAGATTTCGCCAAAGTATTTATGGCGAAATACAACATTCCGACCGCGCAATATCAAACCTTTGAAAACGCTGATGCTGCACATGATTACGTCAATCAGAAAGGTGCGCCCATCGTCATCAAAGCCGATGGTTTGGCGGCAGGCAAAGGCGTGATTGTGGCGATGACTTTGGATGAAGCGCATGCTGCCATTGACGATATGCTGCTGGGCAACAAAATGGGCAATGCCGGCGCGCGTGTTGTGATTGAAGATTTCCTGCAAGGTGAAGAAGCGAGCTTTATCGTTATGGTTGATGGCAATCATGTATTGCCTATGGCGACCAGCCAAGATCACAAGCGTCTTTTAGACGGCGACAAAGGCCCGAATACGGGCGGTATGGGTGCGTACAGTCCCGCGCCTGTGGTAACGCCTGCTGTGTACGAGCGCGCGATGAACGAGATTATTTTGCCGACCGTGGCGGGTATGAAAGCGGAAGGGCATGAGTTTACCGGCTTCCTGTACGCAGGTTTGATGATTGATCAAAGCGGCACACCCTATACGATTGAGTTTAACTGCCGTTTCGGCGATCCCGAAACCCAGCCTATTATGAGCCGTCTGAACAGCAACTTGGCGGATTTGGTCGAAGCAGCAATAGACGGCAAACTCGATAGTGTAACCGCAGAATGGGACCCGCAAACTGCCGTAGGCGTGGTGCTGGCGGCACAAAATTATCCCGAAACGCCTAAAAAAGGCGATGTTATTTCCGGTTTGGATGCTGCCAACCAAGTAGGCAAAGTTTTCCATGCTGGCACAATGGCAAACGATAAAGGCGACGTATTGACCAACGGCGGACGCGTATTGTGTGTCGTAGGATTGGGCGACGATGTGGCGCAAGCCAAAGCCAAGGCGTATAGCGCATTGGAAAAAATCAGCTTCGACGGGATGCAATACCGTAAAGACATTGCCGATAAAGCGATTAACCGTTAATTAGAAAGAGGATGATGCCGTCTGAAGCCAAGTGACTGATACGCTTCAGACGGCATTTGATATTATGTTATTTCCGAGAATTATCGCAGCATCAGCGCAACGTAAGTTAAGCGTTTATTTGAAAAAAGGCGGTTTGGTCGCTTATCCGACCGAATCTTGTTATGGCTTGGGGTGTCTTCCGACATTAGCCAAAGCACTCAGTAAGTTGGTGCATTTGAAAAAAAGGCCGCAACACAAGGGTATGATTGTCATCGGGAATCAATTTGAACAGTTGCAGCCTTTACTTCAAATGCCGTCTGAAAATCTGCAGGCTATGCTTAGAAAAGAATGGCCCGCCCCTAAAACGTTCCTATTATCCGCCAAATCATGCGTATTACCTGCGTTGCGCGGGAAGAGGCGCAGCAAGCTTGCGGTTAGAGTGCCCGATCATACAGGTGCAAGGCGTTTGTGTCAGGCATTGGGTATGCCTTTGGTTTCCACTTCATGTAATCGGGCGGGCAAACGCGCGTGTCGGACGGAGAGGGAGGTTAGAAGGCAGTTCGGACGCGATGTATGGATTGTCGGTGGGAGAATCGGCAGGCAGAAATCGCCGAGTCAGATTATTGACGGGGAAACAGGTAAACGTTTGCGTTAGATATGGGTACTTGAATGAAAACTTTTTTGCATACACAAAGAAAAAATTTTTCGGATGGTATTTCTCTACATGATTGTTATTGCACAGAGATAAAGGTAGAAGGACACAACGTCTGCTTTGATTTTGAGGACGGTTTTATCGTTCTGAACAACAATCCAAACAATCAAGTGGGAAAGCATCTGAAAACAGATTTTTCCCGTGTTGTTTTAACCCATGAAAATGAAAACGCCGAAGACGATTATTTGGTCGATATTTTTGAAGACATCGTCTTTTTAGGGAAACGTTTGTTTACGGTCAGAAAATTTCTTGATCTTTCTGAATTGCTTGAGATGGTCAATGCACAAGGCTATTTTCTTGAATTTCTGTATCTGTATGAGTGTATCGGTGTCAAAACAAGCGATTATTTTTTAGAGGCTGTGTTGGTTACGGGACGGAGCCGGGAATGCAAAAAATGCTTTATCAAAATTATGGGGGCAAGCAGTTTTGTGTATCAATGGAACAATTTACGTTTGGATAATGAAATTGTATAGCGGGTTTATATTTCGGATGGAAGCCGGTTTAAAAAAATAATGTGGATAATTTCAGGGATAACTTTTCAGGGAATGGCAAAATGCCGTCTGAAATGCTGATATTTCAGTATTTCAGACGGCATTTTTATAATAAGGCTTATGGATAAGTTTGTGTATAAGTTGAAATCAGAGTTTTTTCCCGCATACGGTTTCATATTGTTTTTCAGTTAATGTCCCGGACAGGATGCTCATCGGGCGGAGGGAAGAGGCTGTGTAGCTTTGTGTGGAAATTTCTGTGTTTTTTGTATCAAACAACTGTAGCGAACTTAAGCGGTATGTTTTGTTGTTGCAGTGGATTTCCCACTCGGCAATGGCAGTCTTGTATGCGGGGGTGTTGGCAAAACGTTCTTGTTTTAGATTGGTAACAACTTTTTTATCTTGGAAAATCATCAGATTTCCGTTTTTTCTCACGCTGTCTTTATTGATATATGTATGAATATTGCCGTTTGAGATTGTGCCGATATTTTCCCATCGGGCAGACTTGTCCGGTGTGCTGCAGGCGGTTAGCAATATAGGGAGTAAAACGAAAGATAGGAAGATTGGGCGCATTGGGGTTTCCTTAATCATTGAAATCTGCTCATTCAGAAAGAACGGGTTGGGCGGGAGGGATAATGCCGTCTGTAAAATGAGGTAAATATAGCAAATTGATGCAGCCTTCGTGTTTTACGTATTTATATATTCCGTATGGGGAATATGCTGCTTTTGAAGTGTGTATTATGGATGAACTGCCGATAACAGTAAATCGGTTTGATTTGTTTCCGTCAGCTTATGCCGTCTGAAGCCCTTTCAGACGGCATTTATTTTGAAGTTCTGGTTGTTTTTGCCAGTGATATTTTGATGGTTTGAAGCTGTCTTTTATATTCCCGGCAATGCGGGCAGAACAGCAGGTGTGTGTATATGGAAATCTTCTCGCCCGGGGTGGTTTCCCGTTCCTGATGTTTGGAAAGAAGCAGGGCAATATCGCGGCATTTTTTCATAACGGTTACTTCGGGTTTTCTTGGTTGAACCATTTGATTTGCAGGCATTGGCGCAATGATTCTCGGGCGCGGTGCATAATGGTGTGGTAGTTGGCTGTACTGATACCGCACATTTGTTGTATTTCGTTGGATGAAAAACCGAGTATTTCCTTCAGGGTGAATACCCGTGCGGTGTTTTCAGGAAGGTTGTATAGGCAGCTTTGCAGAATTTTTTGAAATTCGTTGTTATTTAATGATTTTTCCGGAGTGTTCCAATGTTGAGGCTGCCCTTCCGGCGTCCAATGCCCGTTTTGGGAAAAATAGCTTTCAAATGCTTCATCCAGCAGTTCGTCATCTAGTGCGGTAAAGACTTTCCTTTGCCTCCCGATTTGACGTAATGCGTCAATAATTTTGTTTTTCAATATGGCAAAAAGCCAGCTGTTGACAAGCGCCCTGCCTTGAAAACTGTCGCCTGCGCTGTATGCGGACAGCAATGTTTCCTGCACTAAATCTTCAGCCAAATCAGGGTGGTCGGGCAATTGGAGCCGCGCAAAATGCAGAAGCAGTTTGCGCGACTCCATTAATTCGGCATCGGTCAGGTCGGGTAGCGGCATAGTATCGGGAACAAGGTAATTTTATGCGGATAGATAGTTTTAGCCCGGGGAATTGCCTTCCATATTTTCGGATATGGCGGACAAAGAGGGGATGATAATCCTTTGTTCAATCCAGCCTGACCATTTCCCAAGCAAAATATTTTTCCAATTATCGGCTTCGGGCATAAATTCGACAAGGGTATGGGTAAGGGTGTCAAACGAAAGTGCGGAAGCCCCCATTATCTCCAGCAGCATAATATCGA
Source organism: Neisseria maigaei (assembly GCF_958267405.1). Taxonomy (NCBI): domain Bacteria; kingdom Pseudomonadati; phylum Pseudomonadota; class Betaproteobacteria; order Neisseriales; family Neisseriaceae; genus Neisseria; species Neisseria maigaei. The sequence continues at coordinate 56,776 of NZ_CATQFT010000002.1, forward strand.
AGCCGTCCAATGTTTGGTACATTACATCATCTTCGGCGTTTCGCCATATTAACAAGGCTGTTTCCGCTTCCTGCAAATCATCGGTAACATCATATCGATATTGCCGGATAAAGGCCGCTGGGGAGGGCGTGTATTTGCTGTGATTTGAATAATGAATATCGGGAATATCCGGAATTTGTGCAACTTCTGCCAGCAATTGGGTATATTCAAAATCCATCAGTGCCAAAATGCCGTCTGAAAGTGGCAGGCTTTGGCAATATTGTAGGAACTCGCCGGGGATTTCTTGAAAATAGGGCGTTTGGGCGTGCGCGTCGCGGACGAAACCTTCCTTCAGACGGCCCCATTCTTCGCTGTCAAAGTATTGCAGCGTTTCGGTATAGCAGCGGTCGATAAAGCTGTGGATATTGTTGCGTATCAGGCGGATATAGACGTTCAGTCGGTCCTGCGGCAGGCCGTCTGCGGCTTCGCCCCCGCGTATGGCTTGGGCGAAACGGTGCTGGTATTGGGCGGAGGTTTCAGGCTGCACGGCGGTATTCCTTTCCGGCACGCGTTTGATAATCGGCGATTTTGGCGACTTCGGCTTCGAGTTCGGCAAAAGGCGGAAAATTGAAATCGCGTTCCAACAGGGTGGGCGGAATCGTCGGCAGCTTGGCATAGGCAAGTTCAAGCAAGTCCCAAACGGTCGGTAAAACTGCCGCGCCGTGGGTATCAATCAACAATTCGGGATTTTCGGCATCGTGTCCGGCGATGTGGATGTAGCACACGCGCCCTGCGTCAACGTTTTCCAAAAAAGCCTCCGGCGACAGCAGACCGTGATTGACGGCGTTGACGTAGATATTGTTCACGTCCAGATGAATGCCGCAATCGGCCTCGCGTGCAACCGCGTTGAGGAACTCGACCTCGTTCATCTCGGCAAGCGGAGAATGCAGGTAGTAGGACGTGTTTTCCACGGCGATGCGGCAGCCCAAACGGTCTTGCACTTCGCGGATACGCCGCGCCGTATGATGCACCATTTCTTCAGTGAAAGGCAGCGGCAACAAATCGTAAAGATGACCGCCGTCGTGGCAGTAGCTCAAATGGTCGGAGAAAAACGTACAGTCGTAACGGCGCATCATTTCTTTGATGCCGTCTATCAAATCAGTATCCAGCGGGGCTTGCCCGCCCAGCGACATAGACAATCCGTGCAACGCCAGCGGCAGCCGTTCCGCCACGCGGTCAAACTGTTTGCGTGCCCTGCCGCCCATTTTCAGCCAATTTTCCGGTGCGGCTTCGATAAAGCATATCGGGCTGTTTTCGGAAAGCGAGAGAAAGTCTTCCGCCAAGTCGCGGCGGTAGCCCAAGCCTGTGTGTTGAATCATATTTTTACCCGGTTCGGATGGCACAAAAGAATAATGTGCTGGTTTAAAAAAATCTTTGTTTGCTGTTAAAAAAGCCGCATTTTATCGAAAAACGCGGCTTGGGTTGAAGGGGCGGTATTATTTAGAACCGCATTTGCCTTCGCCGCATTTGCCTTCGGCAGATTTGGCTTTGGCTTTAGATGCCTTAGCGTGTTTGTGGGCTTTTTTTACGGTTGCACCGCATTTGCCCTCGCCGCATTTGCCTTCTCCTGCTTTAGAAGCAGCCGCGCCGCACGAACCTTCGGCAGATTTGGACGCGCCGCAAGAGCCTTGGGCGGATTTTTGAACGCCTGTTGCGTTGCTTGCCGGTTTGTCGGCGGCAACGGCACCGGCAGCCAAAGACAGGGATAAAGCACCGGCGAGTGCGGCAGCAATGTTTTTGTTCATTTCTATTTCCTTTTCAGAATATCAAGTTAACGAGATAAGGTTGGAATGTTTAAAGTCAGATTCCACGACTGAATCAATCTTGTTTCAGACGGCATCGGGGGCAAAACCGTTTTTTCAGCAGCGTATCCAGCGACCATCCGCCCGCACCCTGCAAAAGCAACGGGATTAATACCACGATATAAATTAAAGCCATTTTATAACCGTTGTCGCAGACATTGTAACCCGAACCGGCGTGAACCGCAGCCCAAGCGACGGCGGTAACGACCATCAGCCCCAATGCCGACAGGCGCGTTGCCAAACCCAAAAGCAACAGTACGGGCAGCAAAAGCTCCGCATACATCGCGAGATTCCAGTTTAACGCGTCCGGCAGCAAGTTGAACGGGAATGGGAATTGATCGTTGATTTCGGAAAACCAATTCTCCCCGTTCCATTTTTGCAAACCCGATTCCAAAAATTCATATGCGGCAAACAGACGCAAAACCAGCATAGCGGATGCCGTCTGCCAAGTTGTTCCGATTTTCATAAGTGTTCCTGTTTTTGGTTCTGTTGATACCCCGTTAGACGGATTTTGTCGGAAAAACTGACACTCGGCAGCCAATAATTTAACAAGTTAATGAATATAAAGATAAAGTATTTTGATGGGAAGAAAGGAAAAAAGGCGGGTTATTTAGATAACGGCGGTGTTGTGAGATAATTCTCGCCTTGGACGGTATGCTTTTAAATACAATTTCCGTAAAGGAAAAAAAGAAAATATTAATTTTGATGATGACTTAACAAAGCCCCTTTCGCTTGGCTGTCAAAGGTGGTTGTTAAGAAAAGCAATCCCCCTTTGACGGGATGCGATATATAAAGGAATGGAAAATATGGTAACGTTTTCAAAAATCAGACCACTTTTGGCAATCGCCGCCGCCGCGTTGCTTGCCGCCTGCGGTACGGCGGGAAACAATGCCGCCCGCAAGCCGGTGCAAACCGCCAAACCCACCGCAGTGGTCGGTTTGGCACTCGGTGGCGGAGCATCTAAAGGATTTGCCCATATAGGCATTATTAAAGTTTTGAAAGAAAACGGTATTCCTGTGAAGGTGGTTACCGGCACATCGGCAGGTTCGATTGTCGGCAGCCTTTTTGCATCGGGTATGTCGCCCGACCGCCTCGAATTGGAAGCCGAAATTTTAGGTAAAACCGATTTGGTCGATTTAACCTTGTCCACCAGTGGTTTTATCAAAGGCGAAAAGCTGCAAAATTACATCAACCGAAAAGTCGGCGGCAGGCAGATTCAGCAGTTTCCCATCAAATTTGCCGCCGTTGCCACTGATTTTGAAACCGGCAAGGCCGTCACTTTCAATCAGGGGAATGTCGGACAGGCGGTTCGTGCTTCCGCAGCCATTCCCAATGTGTTCCAACCCGTTATCATCAGCGGGCATACATATGTTGACGGCGGCCTGTCGCAGCCCGTGCCCGTCAGTGCCGCCCGGCGGCAGGGAGCGAATTTCGTGATTGCCGTCGATATTTCCGCACGTCCGAGCAAAAATGTCGGTCAAGGCTTCTTCTCGTATCTCGATCAGACGCTGAACGTAATGAGCGTTTCCGCGTTGCAAAATGAGTTGGGGCAGGCGGATGTGGTTATCAAACCGCAGGTGTTGGATTTGGGGGCTGTTGGCGGTTTCGATCAGAAAAAACGCGCCATCCGGTTGGGCGAGGAGGCTGCACGTGCCGCATTGCCTGAAATCAAACGCAAACTGGCGGCATACCGTTATTGACGCTATGCCGTCTGAACGTGTTTCCAGAAGGCTTTATCCATAGAAAAAAATACCCGAATCCCGTACAATACGCCCCTAAAATTTTGAAAGAACACAAGAATCATGGAAGCCGAAGTAATCAACCAGCTTAACAACACCCTGAACGACTTGGAGAAGCGCAGCGAAGACATCCGCGTTTATATGGATTATCAGGGCAAGAAAGACCGATTGGAAGAAGTCATCGGCCTTTCCGAAGACCCCGAACTTTGGAACGACCCGAAACGCGCCCAAGAAATCGGCAAAGAGCGCAAAATCCTCGAAGGCATCGTGCTGACGCTGGACAACATCGCTTCGGGCATCGAAGACAACCGCATGCTGATTGAAATAACCGTTGAAGAAAACGACGAAGAAGGTTTTACCGCCGTGCAGGAAGACGTGTCGGGACTGGAAAAACAGATGGCGGATTTGGAGTTCAAACGGATGTTCAACCAGCCTGCCGACCCGAACAACTGCTTTATCGACATCACCGCAGGCGCGGGCGGTACCGAAGCGGAAGACTGGGCGGGTATGCTGTTCCGTATGTACAGCCGCTACGCCGAGCGCAAAGGCTTCAAAATCGAAATCCTTGAGGAAGACGACGGCGAAATCGCAGGCATCAACCGCGCCACCATCCGTGTGGAAGGCGAATACGCCTACGGCTTGCTGCGTACCGAAACCGGCGTTCACCGCTTGGTGCGTTACTCGCCGTTTGACTCGAACAACAAACGCCATACCTCGTTTGCCTCCGTGTTCGTTTACCCTGAAATCGACGATTCTATCGAAATCGAAATCAACCCCGCCGATTTGCGCATCGACACCTACCGTGCATCGGGCGCGGGCGGTCAGCACATCAACAAAACCGACTCCGCCGTGCGCATCACCCACGAGCCGACCGGGATTGTGGTGCAATGTCAAAACGACCGTTCGCAACACGCCAACAAAGCCGCCGCGATGGAAATGTTGAAATCCAAACTGTACGAATTGGAAATGCGCAAACGCAACGAAGAGAAACAGGCGTTGGAGGAAGGTAAGTCCGATGTGGGTTGGGGCAGCCAAATCCGTTCGTACGTCTTGGACTCCTCGCGCATCAAAGACTTGCGTACAGGCTACGAAGTCGGCAATACCAAAGCCGTATTGGACGGCGACTTGGACGGCTTTATCGAAGCCAGCCTGAAACAGGGTGTGTAGTTTGAACTGTATGCCGTCTGAAGTCTGTGCCGCTTCAGACGGCATTTTTGCGTTTCGTGTTATAATCCGCGCCGCACACGGGACGGGCAGACAGTCGCCGCGTATCGCGTAAGGCATACGGGGAGGAAAGTCCGGGCTCCGCAGGGCAGAATGCCGGTTAACGGCCGGGCGCGGTAACGCGACGGAAAGTGGAACAGAAAGCAAAACCGCCGATGGCTGCTTTGGCAGCACAGGCAAGGGTGAAAAGGTGCGGTAAGGGCGCACCGCGCATTTGGTAACAATATGCGGCAGGCCAAACCCCATTCGGAGCAAGACCAAACAGAACGCAATGACGCTGCCCGCCGAGCGTTCGGGTAGGTTGCTTGAGCATACCGGCAACGGTATGCCTAGAGGAATGACTGTCCGAGACAGAACCCGGCTTACCGCCCGTCCGGTGTGCATCCGATACGCAAATGCCGTCTGAAACCTGAAATACGGTTCAGACGGCATTTTTATTTAGGCTGTGTTTTTATATTCCGTTGATGCAACTCTAATTTAGTCGGACAAAATGCCTTTTTCCAATGAAACCAAACTGTTTCCATACAAACGGAAATCAACGGCTTTCCCTTGCGTTATTCAAATGACAATCGGCAGGCTGCCTTCCGGTTGGGCAGGAGCCTGTCCTGTCGGATGGAAACGGTTTGGTTTCATTATGCGGAAAAATGCCGTCTGAAGGGTTCAGACGGCATCGGCGCGTCGGGGCGGGGCTTAGTCTGTGCCTTCGAGCATTTTGTTCAATTTGGGAACGAGCAGGAGCAGCAGGAAGCCTGTGGCTGCGCCGATGTAGAATAGCAGCCGGTAAAAGCCGATTTCGTCGCCCGCCTGATAGCCTTTTTCAAATAATACGCCGCCCAAAGTGAAGCCTAATGAAAAGGCAAGGAAATTAAGGGCGACCATTTGGGTTTTGAATAAAGGCGGTGCGATTTTGGTGGAAATGGACAGCGCAATCGGGGAAATCATCAGTTCGCCTATCGTGATGGCGAGGACAATCAGTGCGAAAACCGCAATAGGCATCGGCGTGCCAGAGGAAATAAAGGGGACGAATCCCAAAAACGACGCGCCGGTAACAAATACCGCCATAGCGAATTTCAGCGGGGTTTTAGGCTGTTTGCGCCCCATTTTTGTCCACATTGCCGCCATTATTCCGGAAAATAGGATGACCCACAGGCTTTGCATAGAATCTTTCCAGGCGACGGGTACGGTAAACGAACCGATGGTGCGGTTGACGGTTTCGTCGAAATAGACGGTTGCTACGGTGTAAATCTGAAACCAGACGGCCCAAAACATACAGATGGTCAGGAAAAGCGGGATGTAGGCGATGATGTGCCGTTTGTTGTTGGAACTGACGCGGGGGTTGGTCAGCAGGCGGGCGAAATAGGCGATGACGGCAAGGATGACGGTAGATAAGAGGATGCCGGAGAAATTGTCGAGGTTGACAAGCCCGGTTTTGATGGCGGTTGCAAGTGCGGCGATGAGGGTGATGCCGACGGCGGCCGCAGTTTTGCCCTGTCCTTTTGAAAGCGGATGGGGGACGGTGGGGTGGGGCAGGTTTTTACGTCCCAAGGAATAACGCCACAAGCCGAATGCCATACCGACCGCCGCTGCGCCAAAGCCATAATGGAAACCGATGTTTTCTTGAAGCAGGCCGGTCAGCAGCGGGCCTAGGAAGCCGCCGATATTGATGGCGATGTAGAAAATGGAAAATCCCGCATCGCGCAGCGGGCGCATTTCGTCTTGTTCGTATAATGTGCCCACCATAGAGCTGGCCGTGGATTTCACGCCGCCGCTGCCCAATGCGATGAATATCAGCCCGATTAAAAGGCCGTACAGGCCCGGTGCTACGGCAAGGACGATGTGTCCAAGCATCACGACGATGCCCGAGAGGAAGAGGGTTTTTTCCGCACCCCATACGCGGTCGGCAAACCACGCGCCCAAAATGGTGGACAGGTACACGCTGCCGCTGTATGCGCCGACAATGCCGCCAGCGAGGGTTTTGTCTATGCCCAAGCCGCCTTTATCGGCGGTGTAATAGAGGTAAATCAGCAGGATGCCCTGCATTCCGTAAAATGAAAAACGTTCCCACAATTCGATATGGAAGAGAGTGGAAAGCTGGAAGGGGTGGCCGAAGAATGTTTTTTCTCCGGTGCGGGCGGGATGCCGGGACATAAAGGTTCTCCTAAAAGATTTTCTCTCAATGCCGTCTGAAACGGATGCGGACGGCGGCGGTGTTTTTTGTATGAAAATCGGTTTTTAACCGATATTTTCATTCTTTGTCAAACGACGCGCTGCCGTTTCTGCGGACGGATGTTTTATATTTGTTTCAATTCAACGGATTGAATTTTAGAGTACGTGTTCTGATACGGCGCGGGTAAAGCCTTTTCTGTCAAGGGATTATCCGATAGGACGGTTTTTACTTAGATGGAAAATCACCGCCTTATATATCCGCCACGCCGAAGGGCGCATTATAGTGGATTAACAAAAACCGGTACGGCGTTGCCTCGCCTTAGCTTAAAGAGAACGATTCTCTAAGGTGCTGAAGCACCAAGTGAATCGGTTCCGTACTATTTGTACTGTCTGCGGCTTCGTCGCCTTGTCCTGATTTTTGTTAATCCACTATAAAGACCGTCGGGCATCTGCAGCCGTCATTCCCGCGCAGGCGGGAATCCAGACCTTAGAACAACAGCAATATTCAAAGATTATCTGAAAGTCCGAGATTCTAGATTCCCGCTTTCGCGGGAATGACGAAAAGTTGTGGGAATGACGGTTCGGGCATTCCTTAAATTACCCGTGTATCGCTGTAAATCTTAGAGATGGCGGAATATAGCGGATTAACAAAAACCGGTACGGCGTTGCCTCGCCTTAGCTCAAAGAGAACGATTCTCTAAGGTGCTGAAGCACCAAGTGAATCGGTTCCGTACTATTTGTACTGTCTGCGGCTTCGTCGCCTTTTCCTGATTTTTGTTAATTCACTATATCGATTCTGTTCCCTTGCAGGTGGACGGCGGAAAAGCAGGTTTTCAAATGTCCGGTTTGGCAGCGCGCCTTTCAGACGGCATGGCGGCGGACAGTGCCATGCCGTCTGAAAACCGTTTATTTCCCTTTGCCGTTTCCGGCGGTGTCTTTTTTGTCCGAACCGAAGAGGTGGTCGAAACGTATGGTGTATGTCAGTTCGCCGCCCGACGAACGGCTGCCGATACGGGCAACCGCCTGTATGGCGCGGGTCAGCCGGTAAATCAGTTTGACGGACTGTTCCGCGCTGGAGATGCCGTATTCGTAGCCGATGTAGAGTTTGCCGGTCAGTTGTTTGCCGACGGTCAGCACCTGTTCGGCGGGGTTGAGTTCGCCGGTTTGCGCGTTGCGGCTGCGCTTGCTGGTAAAGCCCAAATCATCCACCAGCCCGATGCGGTCGTTGATTTGTCCGGCAAGCAGCGCGCCTGCGGCTGCGGACAGGGCGGCATTGTCGCCGCTGCTGCCGCTGCCGGCGCGGTTGAGGATGAGCCAGGAGAGCTTGTCTTTTTCACTCATCGGTTCGTTTGCCGTCAGCGTAATGCGCGGGCTGTTGAGGCTGCCCAATATTTCCACGCCCGCACCGACGGGGGAAAGGCGGCGTTCGGCGCGGATGTTGAGGTTGGGGTCGTTGAGCGGGCCGACAAAGGAGACCGTGCCTTTGGTAATGTCCAAATCCTGCCCATATGCCTTGTAACGCCCTTTGATGACGCGGACCGTGCCCACGCCCCGCACGCTTCCGCCCGGTTGCGCGGTCAGGGTCAGTTTGCCGCCTATGGTAACGTCCGCGCCGTAGCCGGCGAAGCGGATGCCGTCATTGAGGTCTAAAGTCAGGTTCATATTGACGGGGAGCGGTGCCGCCGCCTCTTTTTTGACTTCGCCCAATACGACGACATCGTCGCCGACGGACGGCATCGAGGATTTTTGCGAACCGAACAGCCCCTGATCCGTTTTAATCATCCCGGTAACGGATATGCCTTTTTGCGGCGAATAGCGCAGGCGGGTGTTGCCGGAAACCGTCAGGCGGCGGTTAGGGCGGGACAGGATGCGGTATTTGTCGAACACCGCGCCGATATCGACATCGGGCCCGCTGTTTTCCATACCGACCGTGCCGGAGAGTTCCGCCGTCCCTTCGTGCCGGAATTTCAGGCTGTCGATTACCCATTTCCTGCCCGCGATATGCGAACGCAGCGAACCGTTGTCCAAGATGATGCCTTGGGTTTGGTTGCGGTAATAGAGCTTGTCGCCGTTGATGCTGCCGCCCAAGTGCGGGTCGGCGATGCTGCCGCCGAGGGTTACGGCGGCATTCAGGCTGCCTTTGACGGTTTGTCCGACGGGCAGGAAGTTGCGGAATGCTTCGGCATCGGCAACGGTCAGGTTGAGCCTGCCGCCCAGGGGCGCGGTATCGAAGGAGCGGCTTTGCCCGACGGTGATGTTGCCGTTGATTTTCCCGTAGTTGCTGCTGCCGTTGACGGCGGCATTGACGGACGGAGAGCCGACCCGTCCGCCGATTTGCGCGGCGGTATTCAGGCTGCCGGTAATGTTTTGCGCGGCGGTGGGCAGAAAGGGCTTCAATGCGCCCAAGTCGGGAAGGGAGGCGGTAATCCTGCCGCCGAGCGGTGCATTTGCCATATTGCCGCCGAAGGCGTTGCCGATACCCAAATCGGCGTTAATCCGTCCGAAACGTGCGCCGCCGTCAATCAGGATTCCGATGCGGTCGTTTTGAAAGCGCGTTTTCAGGGAAAATGCGTTCAAACCCAAAGCCTGACCGCCGGGCAATACGGCATCGCCGCTTTGTCGGCTGATATTGAGGTAGCCGCGCGCGTTACGCCCGTAGGCGACATCCCAGTCGCCGTTTAAAACCAGATTGTGTTCGACGGGCGGTTTGAAGAAATTGTGCAACTCGGCGATATGCAGACCGTGTGCGCCGCCTTTTGCCGATATGCCGGTTTTTTTATCCCAAGAAAAGTGTTGCAGGTTGAGGCTGCCGCCCATTGCCTGCCAATTTGCCGTACTTGCCGCCACGCGTTCCGCACCGGCTTCGAGCGTCATACGGTTTTGCAGCTTGAGGTTGAACGCGCCGCCTATGTCGAAAACACTAATACTGCCTTTCCATAGGGTAAGTGCCTTGTTGATACCGCCTGAAGCGTCCAAGTTAAATTTGAACGGTTTGCCGTCCAGCGTCATGGCGGCGTGTGTGCGGATGCGGTGCTGCGCGCCCGTGCCTTCCAGCGTCAGACCGGCGGTATCGACAACCGCCGCCCCACCCGACAGGGAAAGTCGGCTGCCTTTGATGTCGGCGCGTATCGGGCGGCTTGTGTTGGGCGAGCCTCTGAGCGTGAAATCGAGCGAACGGATGTCTGCCGCCTTGCCGATGTGCAGGTTGCGCGCCGTGCCGGAAAGGTCGGTTTCAAAGGTTCGGATGCCGCCGTCCAAATCGCCGGAAAGGTGTCCGCGTACATTTAAAGCCCCCGCGAGTCCGAAACCGAAACGGGAGAGGTCGGGTGCAGTGATATTGAGGTTGAGCCGGTCGCCTTTTTTGCCGAAGCCGCCGTCTGTTTTAATAATGTTCTGTCCCAGCCGCAAATCGACGGCGGCGCGCGGAAGGTGGTGGGACTCGTAAATAATGTCGGCATGACCGTTAAGCGGTACACCGTTGAGTATGCTGGGGGAAAAACGCATTTTGCCTGCAAAATGCTCTTTTGCCAGTTCGCCTGCAAGGTTTATTGAGCCGTTGATATTGCCTGACGGAAATTGCGGATCGATGCGCGAAGGGTCGAATGCGCGGGAACGGATGTCCAGCTTGAGCAGGCGGTCTTTAAACAGTTCGAGGTAGCCTTGCGCGGTCAGGCTGCCTTGCCCTGCTTCAATGCCAACGGTGTCGAACACCAGTTTTTGCTGTCCGTTTGCGGGGTCGCTTTCAATACCCAGACTGCCGTGCGTGCGTGCCGTACCGTTGCTGAGTTTCCAAGTGATGCCGGGTGAGGCGGTTGGGCCTTTGATGCCGATGCTGCCGTCCAATCTGCCTTTGAACGCGGTTTGCAGCACGTCTTCCGCGCCGACGGAGTTGATGCCTATATTTAAATCGAGGATGTCTTTTTCGGTATCGATTTTGCCCGACAGCCTGATGCCGCCCCGTCCGAGCAGGGCGGCGGATGTATTGCCGATATGCACCGTGCCGTCCTGCCTGATGACAAAGCCGCCTACAACCTGACGGACGGGGATGCCGTTGCGGTCGGCAAAGCCGGCTTTGGTGTTTTCCAAATCGAGCGAGCCTTCCAGCGCGATGCCGTCTGAAAACGACGGGATGGCGGTCAGGTCGAAATTCAGCCCGGCATCGGGCAGGGAAGGCACGAAGGCGGACGGATTGATGTTGAATCCTTTGACCAGCACTTCTTCCAATGTTTTATCCAATGATTCGGCAAACGGGTGGATGACGGATTTTCCCGAGAGGCGGATATTGCCGCCGTCGATCGCCAGTTCGGCGCGCACATCCTTCAGGCTGCCGCTCAGCCGTGCCGTACTGTTTATGGTTTCGCCTTCGAGTCCGCCTTTGGTGTAAATGGCGGTATCGAGGGCAAACGGTTTTTTCAAGCCGACCGAGGCAGCCCCCGACGAACTGCTCCACGGCGTGTCGGCGGCCTTCAGGTCGAGGCGGTGTCCTTTGCGGTCGTAACGGTATGCCGCGTTGAGGCGTTCGAGATAGACGGTTTGTTTGTCAAAAGTTTTGCCTACGCTGATTTTGCCCGTCTCGAAGCGGTCGAGATAGACGGCGGAGGGCAGGTCTATGCTGTCGGGAAGGCTGAGCGGAGGGCGTTCTTCTTTAGGCGGAGTCGGTTTGGTAACGATGGCGATGTCGCCGGCGGAAATTTCGGTGATGTGCAGGCTGCGGCGCATCAGTTCGGACGGTTTCCACGCGAAGCGGAAGCGGCTGATTTTAAGGTCTGCCCCCTCGGTTTCTATCGACCAGTTGTCGCCGTCGAAGCCGTCGAGCAGCGTGCCTTTGAGGTTTTGGGAGGAAATGTTTACGCCGAACCAAGACGGGATTTGGTACAGCCCGAAGCGCAAACCCGCTTCCGTACTGGCGAGCCAGCCGAGGAAACATACTGCCAAAATCAGGACAGACAGCAGTGCCGCCGACAGCTTCAGCAGCGGGCGGCGTTTTTTTGCCGGCGGGGCTGGGCGGTGTTCAGACGGCATTTTGCGCGTGCCGTTTTCGGTCGGATCGGTATCTGTCGGTGCGGTATCGGTCATAATGTCTGTTTCAAAATAGTTTGCTGCAATGCCGTCTGAAGCGGCCGTATCGGTTTAGAAGCGCGTTCCCAAGCTGATGTGCCAGCGGATTTTCTTGTCGTTGTGCCCGTAGGCGATGTCGAAGGAAAACGGCGCGAGCGGGCTGAACCAGCGCACGCCCAGTCCCGAACCGTGTTTCAGCTTCATACGTTTGAAATTGGCGGCGGCATCGCCCATATCGTGGAACACCGCGCCGGACAGGGTGCGCGTAAACGGCAGTTGGTATTCCAGGCTGCCCACCAAGAGGGCGCGTTCGGGCAGGACCGATCCGTTCGGGCCGGCAAGTCCGATGCTGTCGAGTTCGTAACCGCGCACGGAAGACGCGCCACCGCTGCGGAACATCAGCCCCGAGGGGACATCGGCATTGTCGCGGGCAACGGTGTAACCCGCTTGTCCGCGTATGATGAACGTGCCGAGTTTTTTGTTTTCGGGCGTGAAGAAATAACCTGCGCGGGCAGAGGTGCGGATCAGCGCGGTGGAGGACAGGAATGTGCCCAAAGTCGTCCCGATTTTGCCGTCGAGGTAATGGCCGTTTTCGGGATGCAGCACGTTGTTGAGCAGCTGGCGTTTCCAAGAGGCGGTCAGCATCGTGGCGTGGCTGTTGCCCAAATCGACATCCGAGCCGGGGATTTTCCGGCCTTCTGCGAGAAACTCCGCCCCCAGCCTGGCATCGATGCCCGCGCGGTCGCGCACATACCAGACGCCGCCGGAGAAGGCGCGTTTTTCGAGGTTTTGGGTGGTCGAACGGTTGTAGGAAACGTTGCTTGTCCAGTAGTTGCCCCGGTAGTTGCGCGGCTGGCTGATGCCGGCGGCAAGCGTGGTTTCGTATTTGTCCATATCCCAGACGATCGAACCGATATAGCCTTTGTTGAAGAGGTTGTAATAGTCGTAGGCGATTTTGCCGCCCAAACCGTATTCCGAATCGAGGCGGATGCCGGTTTCGAGCTTGTGGCGTTTGACCTCGGTTACGCTGACTTTGACGGGGACGCGGTCGCCTTGGAGGCGGTCGAAGTCGGCTTGTACGGACGCGCCGGAATAATGCCCGTTTTGTTCGAGCGCCTGTTGGAAGTCGAGCAGCAGGTCGAGGTCGTAGGGCGTGCCCGGTTGGAAGCGCGCCAGGCCGGAGACGATTTGTTCGGGGTAACGCTGCGTGCCGGTAATTTCAAAGTCGCCGAAGGCGATGGGGCGGCCGCTGTCCACGACGACGTTCAAATCGGCGGTGGCGGTATCGGGGTTGACGGCCGCCCGGGTGTTGCCGAGCTTGGCAAGCGGGTAGCCTTTGCGCGTTACCGCGCCGAGGACGGAAGTTTTGCTGTTTTCCCAACTGTCCTGATCGAAATCGCTGCCTACCGGCTGCTGCCAGTTTTCCAGCGCGTTGCGGTAGTATTCGGCGAGGTTGCCGTCTGAAAGGATGTCGCCGAGGATGGCGACGCCGACGTTGGCGATTTTGGTGCGCGGGCCCGGTGTGATGTGCACCGTATAAGCTCCGTCTTTTTCCGTCAGGCTGACTTTGCTACTGAAATAGCCTTTGCTGCGGAGCATTGTTTTAACGTTGTCCGGTGCTTCTTCGGCGAGGAAGCCCGTCTGTTCCTTGTCCAATACTTCTTCCTGCTGCTGCGTGATGAGCGGCAGGTGTTCTTCGACCATATCTTTGATTTCACTGTCCTGCGTGTCGATGCGGACGGGGAATTTGGGTTTTAATTTGACTGATTCGGTGTCGGGGCTTTTGTTTTTGAACAATGCGAAACCCGCCGCCTTGTTTTCGGAAAGGTCGGCGGCAGGCGCGTATGCGTGCGGAAAGAAAAATAAAGCCGGCAGGAGCAGGGCGGTCGGTTTGATCATCATAGTACGGGTGTCGTGCATCGGTGTGGCGGTTTTCGATTCTAACACTGTTCGGACGGGGTTTCGAACGGCCGTTTTTGTGTTGTTCGGACGGGGCGGGACGCTTCAGACGGCATACTGCCGCCGGTATTTCGGAGGTTGCGGCCCGCCGGAAATGTATCTGCTTGTTTTAAGGTATTTTGTTTCTAATCCGCATATGGAAAACAGGCTGCGTTTCGGAATAGTGTCGAAAAATAGGCAGGATTAAATAAATTTATTTTCGTTCAATAAATTAAACCGTTGCGCCGAATGATAAAGCAAAGCCTGTCCGGCACTGCATAGGGCAAATCAACGCAACCTTAAAACACAGCCGAAAAATAAAAAAACACAGAGAATGAGTTTTCTTTTAAAATACAACATTTTTTAACATATCACAACATAAGGAAGAATTATGGCGTTCGGCAAATCCTTATTTCATGCGATCGGCCGCGTCAGCCTGGTCAGGCAGATTGCCGCCGGTTTGGCGTTGGGCATCGTAATCGGTTCGGTTTCCCCGCAACTGGGCTTGGCGGCAGGCTTGTTCGGCAGCCTGTTTGTCGGCGCACTCAAAGCGGTCGCGCCGGTTTTGGTATTTATTTTGGTGGCGGCCACAATCGCGCAGCACCAAAAAGGCAACAAGGCGCATATCAGGCCGATTATCGTCCTCTATCTCATCGGTACGTTTTCCGCAGCCCTGACCGCCGTCATCGCCGGTATGGTTTTCCCGACGCACATTGTTTTGGCGGGCGCGGGCGATGTATCCGCCGCGCCGCCTTCCGGCATTGTGGAAGTATTGAAATCGCTGCTGATGAACCTGGTCGCCAACCCGATTAACGCGATTGCCAATGCCAACTATATCGGCATTTTGGCTTGGGCTTTGGTTTTGGGCGCGGCGTTGCGGAATCACGGTTCGGACGTTACGCGGCAGGTCGTTGCCGATTTGGCGGAAGCGGTTTCCACCGTCGTGAAATGGATTATCCGTTTTGCCCCTTTGGGTATTTTCGGGCTGGTGTCATCCACAATCGCGGAGACGGGTTTCGGCGCGCTGGCGGGTTACGCGAAGCTGCTTGCGGTGCTGTTGGGCTGTATGGCGTTTATCGCGCTAGTGGTCAATCCCGCCATCGTGTGGTGGAAAATCCGCCGCAATCCTTATCCGCTGGTGTTTACCTGCCTGCGCGAAAGCGGCGTGTATGCCTTCTTTACCCGTTCTTCCGCCGCCAATATCCCCGTGAATATGGCTTTGGCGAAAAAGCTGGGGCTGCACGAAGACACTTATTCGATTTCCATCCCGTTGGGGGCGACCGTCAATATGGGCGGCGCGGCGATTACGATTACCGTTTTGGCTATGGCGGCGGCGCACACCCAAGGCATACAGGTTGATTTTGCCACCGCGCTGCTGTTGAGCCTGGTGGCAACGGTCAGCGCGTGCGGCGCGTCCGGTGTGGCAGGCGGTTCGCTGCTGCTGATTCCGCTGGCGTGCAGCCTGTTCGGCATCAGCAACGATGTCGCCATGCAGGTGGTCGCCGTCGGCTTCATCATCGGCGTGATTCAGGATTCGGCAGAAACGGCGTTGAATTCTTCAACCGACGTTTTGTTTACCGCTGCCGCCGATTTGGGCCGACAGAGAAACCGTGCGGAATAAACCAAGCTATGCCGTCTGAAGCCTGGTTGGCGTTCAGACGGCATATTTTTACAATTTTATGGGCATATGGCGGAAACAATACCGGCTGCCTTATTGAATATGTTTCAACACACAGGGCGATACATAAAGCACCGCCCTATGAAGGAGATGATGATGTTTAAACGCAGTGTGATTGCAATGGCTTGTATTTTTGCCCTTTCAGCCTGCGGTGGCGGCGGTGGCGGATCGCCCGATGTCAAGTCGGCGGACACGCCGTCAAAACCGGCCGCTCCTGTTGTTGCTGAAAAAGAGACAGGGGCAAAGGAAGATGCGCCACAGGTAGGTTCTCAAGGACAGGGCGCGCCATCCACACAAGGCAGCCAAGATATGGCGGCAGTTTCGGCAGAAAATACAGGCAATGGCGGTGCGGCAACAACGGACAACCCCAAAAATGAAGACGCGGGGGCGCAAAATGATATGCCGCAGAATGCCGCCGATACAGATAGTTTGACACCGAATCACACCACAGCACCGAATATGCCCGCCGGGGATATGGGAAACCAAGTACCGGATAACGGGGAATCGGCGCAACCGGAAAACAAACCGGATGCGGCAAATGCGGCGGACGGAATGCAGGGGGACAATCCGTCGGCAGGGGAAAATGCCGGCAATACGGCAGATCAAGCTGAAAACAATCAAGTCGGCGGCTCTCAAAATCCTGCCCCTTCAACCAATTCTAACGCCACGAATGGCGGCAGCGATTTTGGAAGGACGAACGTGGGCAATTCTGTTGTGATTGACGGGCCGTCGCAAAATATAACGTTGACCCACTGTAAAGGCGATTCTTGTAATGGTGATAATCTATTAAGCGAAGAAGCCCCGTCAAAATCAGAATTTGAAAAATTAAGTGATGAAGAAAAAATTAAGCGATATAAAAAAGACGAGCAACGGGAGAATTTTGTCGGTTTGGTTGCTGACAGGGTAAAAAAGGATGGAACTAACAAATATATCATCTTCTATACGGACAAACCCCCTACCCGTTCTGCACGGTCGAGGAGGTCGCTTCCTGCCGAGATGCCGCTGATTCCCGTCAATCAGGACGATACGCTGATTGTCGATGGGGAAGCGGTCAGCCTGACGGGGCATTCCGGCAATATCTTCGCGCCCGAAGGGAATTACCGGTATCTGACTTACGGGGCGGAAAAATTGCCCGGCGGATCGTATGCCCTCCGTGTGCAAGGCGAACCGGCAAAAGGCGAAATGCTTGCGGGCGCGGCCGTGTACAACGGCGAAGTGCTGCATTTCCATATGGAAAACGGCCGTCCGTACCCGTCTAGGGGCAGGTTTGCCGCAAAAGTCGATTTCGGCAGCAAATCTGTGGACGGCATTATCGACAGCGGCGATGATTTGCATATGGGTACGCAAAAATTCAAAGCCGTCATCGATGGAAACGGCTTTAAGGGGACTTGGACGGAAAATGGCAGCGGGGATGTTTCCGGAAGGTTTTACGGCCCGGCCGGCGAGGAAGTGGCGGGAAAATACAGCTATCGCCCGACAGATGCGGAAAAGGGCGGATTCGGCGTGTTTGCCGGCAAAAAAGAGCAGGATTGATGCTGATGCCGTCTGAAGCGCAGGTATTCATTACGGCGGGACGACGCGTTCAAATCATCAAACAAGCCCCCGAAAAAGGCGGCATCCCAAAATCCGGCACTGAAATTGCCGCGCGTATCGGCGGCATTCCCCCTCCGTCTGGGGAAACCGTCGGCAGCAGCCGGAATGCCGGGTATTTCCGCCCGCCTTTTTCGGGTTGTTGAAATATGAAAATAAAGCACAGGCCGTCTGAATGTTCAGACGGCCTGTTTTTTCAACGGCTGTGTTTCAACACTCCGCCGGTTCCAACCGGCAGCGGCAGGGCGATAATGCCTTGAACCCCCGCTCTTCGGGGCGGCAGGGTTCGGGCCGGTTTGGGGAAAGGCATCGCCTTTCCGAATCGGGGCGGTACGACGGGGTGTGCCTTATGTGCTAAAAGGGCTTGCGGAAACGGTATGCCGTCTGAAGCGGGGGCGTTCAGACGGCATTGTGATGTTTGGGTCGCGGGTCCGGTTCAAATCCGCATCAGTTGATAAACCCGTCGTCTTTCATTTTCTTTTCGGAAAAATACTGGCCGCATACCAGCAGGGCGGCGAGGATGATGACAAACAGCCCCGCCATAGTCAGTGTGATCTTAAAGAACAATTCCGCTTCGAGAAAAGAAAACCAAAGTTGCACAATCAGCAGCAGCACCCAGCCGGCAAATAGTCCGAGACAGGCATAAACGCCGAGCTTAAACACGATCCCGCTCCAAAATGACGACGTAGGCTTCGCGTTTGAAAAACAGCAGCATACGGCGTAAATCTTTTTCCATCGTTACGACCCGCCAGCCTTCGGGGGTTTGTTTGTTGAGGAACGCGCTGAAATTGACGGGGTTGACCTTTGCCGCGCCGAAAAACAGGCTGGACAACAGGCTTTCCTGATAAATGACGACTTTGTATTCTTTCATCGTATTTCCTTTTCGGTTGAAACACCGCCCTTTGGGGCGGCAGGATCAGACTTTATTTGGGAGGGGCGTAACCCCTTCCAAATCAGGATGATACATAGGGCGGTGCTTTATGTGTCGTCCTGTGTGTTGAAACATAGGATTCCTTTAACTAAGGGATTGCCTTTTCAGACAATCCCTTAAATTGCAGCGATGCAATGCGGCGAAACTTATTGCTTATTGCCCAACTGCGGCAATACCGAACCTTCGCCCAGCGACAACAAGCCGTTTTGCGAGTAGATACCCAGTTTGGCGCGGGTGTCGGTGATGTCGAGGTTTCGCATCGTGAGCTGTCCGATGCGGTCGAGCGGTGTGAACGCCGCACCTTCGACTTTTTCCATACTCAGGCGTTCGGGTTGGTAGGTCAGGTTGGGCGATTCGGTGTTCAGAATCGAGTAGTCGTTGCCGCGCCGCAATTCGAGGGTAACTTCGCCGGTAACGGCTTTGGCGACCCAGCGTTGGGCGGTTTCGCGCAACATCAAGGCTTGGCTGTCGAACCAGCGGCCTTGGTAGAGCAAACGTCCGAGGCGCAGGCCGTTGATGCGGTATTGTTCGATGGTATCCTCGTTGTGGATGCCGGTAACCAAGCGTTCGTAGGCGATGTGGAACAACGCCATTCCCGGGGCTTCGTAGATGCCGCGCGATTTGGCTTCGATGATGCGGTTTTCGATTTGGTCGCTCATACCCAAGCCGTGGCGGCCGCCGATGCGGTTGGCTTCGAGGAAGAGTTCGACAGGATCGGCGTATTCTTTGCCGTTCAGTGCAACCGGCACGCCTTCTTCAAAGTGTACGCTGACTTCTTCGGGTTTGACTTCGACGTTTTCGTCCCAGAAGGCAACGCCCATAATGGGTTTGACGATTTTGATGCCCGAGTTCAAAAATTCCAAGTCTTTGGCTTCGTGGGTCGCGCCGAGCATATTGGAATCGGTGGAGTAGGCTTTTTCAACCGACATTTTGTAGTTGAAGCCGTTGGCAATCAGAAATTCGCTCATTTCGTGGCGGCCGCCGAGTTCGTCGATAAATTGTTGGTCGAGCCAGGGTTTGTAGATTTTCAGCGCGGGATTGGTGAGCAAACCGTAGCGGTAGAAACGCTCGATGTCGTTGCCTTTGTAGGTGCTGCCGTCGCCCCAAATATTCACATCGTCTTCTTTCATGGCGGAAACAAGCATCGTGCCGGTTACGGCGCGGCCCAGAGGCGTGGTGTTGAAATAGGCGATGCCGCCGGTGGAAACGTGGAACGCGCCGCATTGGATGGCGGCGATGCCTTCGTGTGCCAACTGCGCGCGGCAGTCGATCAGGCGGGCGTTTTCCGCACCGTATTCCATCGCTTTTTTAGGAATGGCGTTGTAATCGTCTTCGTCGGGCTGTCCGAGGTTGGCAGTGTAGGCATAAGGCAGCGCGCCTTTGAGTTTCATCCACAACAGCGCGGCAGAGGTATCAAGGCCGCCGGAGAAGGCGATGCCGACTTTCTGACCGACGGGGAGGTTTTGTAAAATAGTATGGTTTTGGTTCATGAAAAAATCCTCGATAGCTTGAAAAATCAAAGCCATTATCTTATAAATAGGAAATATTGTCAGCCATCATGCCGTCTGAACGGGTATTCCGCCGTTTCAGGCGGTATTTAAAACTGAAAACATTATGAACGCGTTCAACCTCATCATCATCGGCGACGAAATTCTGCACGGCAGCCGCCAAGACAAGCATTTCGCCTTTTTCAAATCCCTGCTGGAATCGCGCGGGCTGAAGCTCAATCAGGTGCAATACCTGCCCGACGAACCCGATTTGCTGGTCAAACAACTGCGCCGCAGTTTTTCAGACGGCCTGCCGACTTTCGTTACCGGCGGCATCGGAGCCACGCCCGACGACCACACCCGCCAAGCCGCAGCCGCTGCTTTGGATTTGCCCGTCGTCCGCCATCCTGAAGCCGCCAAGTTCATCGAAGGCGTGACCCTTAAACGCGGTGAGCCGCTCGATTCGCCCGAACACGCCCAACGCCTGAAGATGGCGGATTTTCCCCAAGGCGCGGAATTGGTGCCTAATCCGTTTAATAATATCGCCGGATTTTCCATCCGCGAGCATTATTTCTTCCCCGGCTTCCCCGTGATGGCGCATCCGATGGCCGAATGGGTTTTGAATACTTATTACGCCGACCGCTTCAACCAAACCGAACGCGGCAGCCGCAGCGTGTATGTGTTCGAGCAGCCCGAATCGCGCATTACGCCGCTTATGGAGCATATCGAGCAAACTTATCCCGGCGTGCGTTCGTACAGCCTGCCCAGCGTCGGTTGGACGCATTCAGACGGCACGCAGGTCAAACCGCACATTGAGTTCGGCATCAAAGCCGAAGGAGAAGCCGTCAACCTTTTGGACGCGGCGTGGGCGGAAGTGTTGCACAGCTTGGACGGATTGGGAGCAGAGCTGAAAAATCGGGTAAACTGAAAACCGTTTGCCCAAATCGGACGATATTTAAGGAAAACCATGCAATACCGAATCAGAAGAGAAAACGAAGCACCCGAAGCAAAAAATGCGGGGGAAACCTTATGGGAGCGCGACATCATGCGCGAAGTGCTGCTGTCCGCCTATCGGGACAGGCGCAGGGAGCGGATGTGGAAAAACATCTGGCGCGCCGTCAGTACCCTGATTCTGGTTGCCCTGATTGCAGGCATTTTCCAAAAAGACGAAGCCGCATTGCAGTTGACGGGCAATATGCCGCATACCGCAGTCGTCAACCTGTACGGCGAAATCGGTAACGGCGTAGAAGACCAGGTCAAAAAACTCAAAGACGGTATGGAAGCCGCCTATAAAAACCCGCAGGCAAAAGCCATCATCATCCGCGCCAACAGTCCCGGCGGTTCGCCTGTCGTGTCCAACACCGCTTTTGAAGAAATACGCCGTCTGAAGGCGCAGCACCCCGGCATCCCCGTTTATCTCGTGGCGGAGGATATGTGCGCGTCCGGCTGCTACTACATCGCGGCGGCGGCGGACAAAATCTATGCCGACCCGTCCAGCATCGTCGGCAGCATCGGCGTTATCGGCAGCAGTTTCGACGCGACCGGCCTGATGGAAAAAATCGGCGTGAAACGCAGGGTTAAAATTGCAGGCAGCAACAAAGGCATGGGCGATCCGTTTTCGCCCGAAACGCCCGAACAGGCGAAAATCTGGGAAGAAATGCTGACCGGCATACACGGCGAATTTATCAAAGCCGTCAAAACCGGACGCAGCGGCCGCCTCAAATTCCGACAATATCCCGACGTGTTCAGCGGTCGGGTGTACACGGGTGCGGATGCGCAGAAAGTCGGGCTGGTGGACGGACTCGGCAATATTTACAGCGTGGCGCGAGACGTGGTCAAAGCCCCCGATGTGGTGGATTACACTCCGAAGGACGATTTCGGCAGAATCTTGGGTAGACGCTTCGGCGCAGAACTCAAAGCAAGCGTTTCGGAAGCTCTGCAATCCCTCCGATAACGCTTTCCGCCGGATATAGTGGTTGAAATTTAAACCACTATACCGATGCCGTCTGAAAGGTTTTCAGACGGCATTTTTTTGCATGGTAGGGTGATATTTGTGAAACGGTAATATGAAAACAGAACGCTTGTCGCGTGGTTTGTACCGTGCCGGTCTGTACGATGGCAGCAATATAGTGGATTAAATTTAAACCAGTACAGCGTTGCCTCGCCTTGCCGTACTATCTGTACTGTCTGCGGCTTCGTCGCCTTGTCCTGATTTAAATTTAATCCACTATAAAGATAGAAACGTTTTGTTTTTATAGGATTGGCGCGAAACAGACGGTCCGGCGTTCTTGAAATCAAATAAGAATCGTTATCATAACATGATTGTATTTATTGGGTTTTTTTGGGCGTTTTGCCGATATTTACCTTTTAATGGTTTTTGAAATTCGCTAAAATACGAAATTATTGTAGAAATTTTGTTAACGGATTTGGGTGTAACCATGTTGTCCGCTTACTTTCCCGTCTTTGTCTTTATCCTCGTCGGTCTCGCGGCCGGCGTGCTGTTTATCCTGCTCGGCACAATTTTGGGCCCGAAACGCCACTATGCCGAAAAAGACGCGCCTTACGAATGCGGTTTTGAAGCCTTTGAAAACGCGAGGATGAAGTTCGACGTGCGCTATTACCTCGTCGCCATCCTCTTCATCCTGTTTGATTTGGAGGTTGCGTTTATGCTGCCGTGGGCAGTCGTGTTCAAAGATTTGGGCGCGTACGGCTTCTGGTCTATGCTGGTGTTTATCGTCGTTCTGACGGTAGGCTTTGTTTACGAATGGAAAAAAGGTGCGCTGGAATGGGAATAGAAGGCGTTTTGAAAAAAGGTTTCATCACCACCAGCGCGGATACGGTGCTGAACTATATGCGTACCGGTTCATTGTGGCCGGTTACTTTCGGCTTGGCCTGCTGCGCCGTAGAAATGATGCATGCGGGCATGGCGCGTTATGACCTTGACCGTTTCGGCATCATTTTCCGTCCGTCCCCACGTCAGGCCGACCTGATGATTGTGGCAGGTACGCTGACCAACAAAATGGCACCTGCCCTACGCCGCGTATACGACCAGCTCGCCGAGCCGCGCTGGGTATTGTCTATGGGTTCGTGTGCTAACGGCGGCGGCTATTATCACTATTCTTATTCCGTTGTGCGCGGTGCCGACCGCGTCGTGCCGGTAGATGTTTATGTGCCGGGTTGTCCGCCGACTGCGGAAGCCCTGATTTACGGCCTGATTCAGCTCCAACAAAAAATCAAGCGCACTTCCACCATCGCGCGTGATGAGTAAGGAGAGGACGATATGGCAAGCATTCAAAACTTATACGAGACCGTTGTCGGTGTGCTTGGCGATCAGGCAAGCAAAGTCATTTCAGCTTTGGGCGAGATTACCGTCGAGTGTCTGCCTGAACACTATATTTCAGTCATGACCACGCTGCGCGACCATGAAGAACTGCATTTCGAGCTTCTGGTTGACTTGTGCGGTGTCGATTACAGCACTTATAAAAACGAATTATGGCAGGGCAAGCGCTTTGCCGTCGTCAGCCAGCTTCTTTCCGTTAAAAACAATCAGCGCATCCGCGTGCGCGTCTGGGTTTCAGACGACGACTTCCCCGTAGTCGAATCCGTAGTCGATATTTACAACAGCGCGGATTGGTACGAACGCGAAGCCTTCGATATGTACGGCATCATGTTCAACAATCACCCGGACTTGCGCCGCATCCTGACCGATTACGGTTTCGTCGGACATCCGTTCCGCAAAGACTTCCCGATTTCCGGCTATGTGGAAATGCGTTACGACGAAGAGCAAAAACGCGTGATTTACCAACCTGTTACCATTGAGCCGCGCGAGATCACACCGCGTATCGTCCGTGAGGAGAACTACGGTGGCCAATAAATTAAGAAACTACACCATCAACTTCGGCCCGCAACATCCTGCGGCGCACGGCGTATTGCGTATGATTTTGGAGTTGGAGGGCGAAACCATCGTCCGTGCCGACCCGCACATCGGTCTCCTGCACCGCGGTACTGAAAAACTGGCTGAAACCAAAACCTATCTGCAAGCCCTACCCTATATGGACCGCTTGGACTACGTTTCCATGATGGTTAACGAGCAGGCGTATTGCTTGGCAGTAGAAAAACTTGCCGGTATCGATGTACCTATCCGCGCCCAATACATCCGCGTGATGTTCGCCGAAGTAACGCGCATCCTCAATCACTTGATGGGCATCGGTTCGCACGCCTTCGACATCGGCGCGATGACCGCCATCCTTTACGCCTTCCGCGACCGCGAAGAGCTGATGGACTTGTACGAAGCCGTGTCCGGCGCGCGTATGCACGCCGCCTACTTCCGTCCCGGCGGCGTTTACCGCGATCTGCCCGACTTCATGCCCAAATACGAGAGCAGCAAATTCCGCAACGCCAAAGTATTGAAGCAGCTCAACGAATCCCGCGAAGGCACCATGCTCGACTTCATCGACGCCTTTTGCGAACGCTTCCCCAAAAACATCGACACACTCGAAACCCTCCTGACCGACAACCGTATTTGGAAACAGCGTACCGTCGGCATCGGCGTCGTCTCCCCCGAACGCGCCATGCAAAAAGGCTTTACCGGCGTTATGTTGCGCGGTTCGGGCGTGGAATGGGACGTACGTAAGAAACAACCGTATGAAGTGTACGACCAAATGGATTTCGACATCCCTGTCGGTGTGAATGGCGACTGCTACGACCGTTACCTCTGCCGTATGGAAGAAATGCGTCAATCCGTGCGCATCATCAAACAATGCGTTGACTGGCTGCGCGTCAATCCCGGCCCGGTCATTACCACAAACCACAAATTTGCTCCGCCCAAACGTACCGAAATGAAAACAGGTATGGAAGACCTGATTCACCATTTCAAACTCTTTACCGAGGGTATGCACGTTCCCGAGGGCGAGACCTATACCGCTGTCGAACATCCGAAAGGCGAGTTCGGCGTTTACATCATTTCAGACGGTGCAAACAAACCCTACCGCCTGAAAATCCGCGCACCCGGCTTCGCCCACCTGCAAGGCATGGACGAAATGGCAAAAGGCCACATGCTCGCTGACGTCGTTGCCATCATCGGTACGCAGGACATCGTATTCGGGGAGGTTGACCGATAATGTTATCCGCAGAATCCTTAAAACAAATCGACATCGAGTTGGCGAAATATCCCGCCGACCAACGCCGTTCCGCCATCATGGGCGCGTTGCGTATCGCCCAAACCGAAAAAGGCTGGCTCGCCCCCGAAACCATCGCTTTTGTCGCCGACTACATCGGCATCTCGCCTGCACAAGCCTACGAAGTCGCCACTTTCTACAATATGTACGACCTTGAGCCTGTCGGCAAATACAAACTGACCGTTTGTACCAACCTGCCCTGCGCCCTGCGCGGCGGTATGGCGACCGGCGAATACATCAAACAAAAACTCGGTATCGGCTACGGCGAAACCACGCCCGACGGCAAATTTACCCTTGTCGAAGGCGAGTGCATGGGCGCGTGCGGCGACGCTCCGGTTATGCTGGTCAACAACCACAGCATGTGCAGCTTTATGACCGAAGAGGCGATTGAGAAAAAATTAGCAGAATTAGAATAGATTATCCGGATGCAGCCGGGGTTGTAATCAAATTTAAACGGTTATTCCAAAATTCTAAATTGTGATTTTAAAAAGTAACAATAAAAAAGGAGTGGTTGATGAGGGGGGTAATTGTCAAATGGGATGACGAAAAAGGTTATGGTTTTATACGGATAGATGGCGGTAACAAAGAAATCTTCTGCCATATTTCCGACTTTTCCTCAAGAAACCCGCGTCCTGAGATTAACGAGGCGGTCGGTTTTGAAGTGGTTTCAGACGGCAAGGGAAGATTTTCTGCAAAACAGATACGCTATCTGAATCGGGAGTGTGCAGTTTCTCCCGGATACCGCAAAAAACATCGAAAAGACGAGGAATCTCCCACTTCGATTGTTCAGGTTGTGCTGTCTTTGTTGGTCGGTTTGCTGCTTGTTTCGGTAATCGGCTATAAGGCGTATCAATATGCGTCAGAGAAGCTGACTCCGAAACAGGAAAATACGCCGGTTAAAACGCAAGTATTGCCCGAAATAAAACGGCAGCAGCCCGACAGCAGCCCATACCGTTGCGACGGCAGGCAATATTGCTCACAAATGACTTCGTGCGAAGAAGCCAAATGGTTTGTGAGGAACTGTTCCGATACCAAGATGGACGGCGATGGCGACGGCATTCCGTGTGAAAATATGTGCAGCGGATGGTAATTTTGATTGATGACGGGAAGAACAAACACAGGTTTGGTTCAGATTAAACGAAGACAGGAAAATGCCGTCTGAAAACAGACGAACCGTTTCAGACGGCATCAGGAACATTGAGACGGCAGGCAGCCGCAAACGATACGAAAACAAACAGGCACACCAAAAATGGCTATTTACCAATCAGGCGTGATTTTTGACCAAGTGGATACCGCCAATCCCGATTGTTGGACATTGGACGAATACGTCAAACGCGGCGGCTATACCGCCCTGCGTAAAATCCTGTCCGAAAACATCTCGCAAACCGACGTGATTGACGAAGTCAAAACCTCCGGCTTGCGCGGGCGCGGCGGTGCGGGCTTCCCGACCGGTTTGAAATGGAGCTTTATGCCCCGTTCCTTCCCGGGCGAAAAATATGTGGTTTGCAATACCGACGAAGGCGAGCCCGGTACATTTAAAGACCGCGACATTATTATGTTCAATCCCCATGCCCTGATTGAAGGCATGATTATTGCCGGTTACGCGATGGGTGCGAAAGCGGGCTACAATTACATTCACGGCGAAATTTTCGAAGGCTACCAACGTTTTGAAGCCGCTTTGGAGCAGGCGCGTGCCGCAGGCTTTTTGGGTAAAAATATTTTGGGTTCGGATTTTGAATTTGAACTCTTTGCCCACCACGGCTACGGCGCATATATTTGCGGCGAAGAAACCGCATTGCTCGAATCGTTGGAAGGCAAAAAAGGCCAGCCGCGCTTTAAACCGCCATTCCCTGCTTCGTTCGGCCTGTACGGCAAACCGACCACCATCAACAATACCGAAACGTTCTCCTCCGTCCCCTTCATTATCCGTGACGGCGGTCAGACGTTTGCCGACAAAGGCATTCCGAATGCCGGCGGTACCAAATTGTTCTGTATTTCCGGTCATGTTGAGCGTCCGGGCAACTATGAAGTGCCGTTAGGCACGCCGTTTGCCGAAATCCTGAAAATGGCGGGCGGTATGCGCGGCGGTAAAAAACTTAAAGCCGTCATTCCCGGCGGTTCGTCCGCGCCAGTTTTGCCTGCCGATATCATCATGCAGACCAATATGGATTATGACTCGATTTCCAAGGCAGGCTCGATGCTGGGTTCCGGTGCGATTATCGTGATGGACGAAGACGTGTGCATGGTCAAAGCCCTCGAACGCTTAAGCTACTTTTACTACGACGAGTCTTGCGGCCAATGCACCCCGTGCCGCGAAGGTACGGGCTGGCTCTACCGCATCGTCCACCGCATCGTAGAAGGCAAAGGTAAAATGGAAGATTTGGATTTGCTGGATTCCGTCGGCAACCAAATGGCAGGCCGCACCATCTGCGCCCTTGCCGATGCCGCCGTCTTCCCCGTACGCAGCTTTACCAAGCATTTCCGTGATGAGTTTGTGCATTACATCGAACACGGCGGACCGATGAAACCGAATAAGTGGTGTTGAGGGAATATAACAATGATTATGGATTTAAAGACTAGTATTTAGAATGTCTGGATATTCAAATCGGAGGATGAGGCAAAATTGGCTCTTGATTATATTCAAGAGGCGGTCGATGAATGGATTGGTACAAATTGTGATAAGCCTTTTGCCGTCCGTGATTTGTTCGGTGGTGAAAGTGCGTGGGATTGGCAGGATATGCCATTAGAACCTTTATGGAAAAATTATCGTGAAAAGGGGAAAACTCCTGAAGAAGCATTTGATTTAGCAGCAAAGGCAGCAGGAAAACTATTAAAAATAGTTTTGGACAAAGATAGAAAAAGAAGGTTCCAAGTGCATAAAGGTTATGTCAATAGCTATTCATGGATTGCTGAAGAATAAATTTGTTGTACACGAAGAAATATATAAATCGCCGTCATTCCCGCGTAGGCGGGAATCCATAGTGGAATCTACAGAACCCGATATTTGAAAAGCAGTTGCTAAAATCCAAAAAAGGATTCCCGCCTACGCGGGAATGACGGCGGGAGTGGCCAGATGTTTTCAGATGAAAACGGCTGTAAATGATATTGAAAAAAGTTGTTTATATTGCAGGAAACAATAAATGCGAAACCATCCGCTTGCTAGGCAACCTGCCGTATATATTTTGGCAAACGGTAAAAACGGAACACTCTATATCGGCGTTACCATGAATCTGCCGGAAAGAGTTTGGCAGCACAAAAACCATGTCAATATTGATGGCTTTACTGCCCGATATGATGTGCATGATTTAGTTTGGTATGAGTTTTTTGAGAATATGCCTGAAGCAGTTGCCAAAGAAAAAACGATGAAAAAATGGCGACGTGAATGGAAGATTAAACTGATTGAAGAACAAAATCCCGAATGGTTGGATTTGTCGGGCGTGTTGTTTGTTTAGTTTTATTTCTGGAACTTTAAAAACTGTCGTTATTCCAGCTCCCGCCTACGCAAGGGCAGGCTACGGCGGGAATTACTGCAAAAGTTAACAAACAGATGTTTGAAAAACAGTTACCGAAACCCAAGAATGGATTCCCGCCTGCGCGGGAATGACGGCAAGATGGTGGTGTTTTGACAGCATTAACTACCAACTAAACTCAAAAGGCCGTCTGAAGCCCATTTTTCAGACGACCTCCATAAAAGATTATTTATTAAATACCCGTAACTAGGAACGAACCATGTTACAAATCGAAATCGACGGCAAACAGGTATCTGTGGAGCAGGGCGCGACGGTGATTGAAGCCGCGCACAAGCTCGGTACTTATATCCCGCATTTCTGTTACCACAAAAAACTTTCCATCGCCGCCAACTGCCGTATGTGTTTGGTGGACGTGGAAAAAGCCCCCAAACCTCTGCCCGCCTGTGCCACGCCGGTAACGGACGGCATGATTGTGCGTACGCATTCGGCAAAGGCGAGGGAGGCACAGGAAGGTGTGATGGAGTTCCTGCTCATCAACCATCCGCTCGACTGTCCGACCTGCGACCAAGGCGGCGAATGCCAGTTGCAGGATTTGGCGGTGGGCTACGGCAAAACCACCAGCCGCTACACCGAAGAAAAACGTTCCGTCGTCGGCAAGGATATGGGTCCTTTGGTTTCCGCCGAGGAAATGAGCCGCTGTATCCACTGCACCCGCTGCGTGCGTTTCACCGAAGAAATCGCCGGCCTGCAGGAAATTGCGATGGCGAATCGCGGCGAACACTCCGAAATCATGCCTTTTATCGGCAAAGCAGTGGAAACCGAATTGTCAGGCAACGTCATCGATTTGTGTCCTGTCGGTGCATTGACCAGCAAACCGTTCCGCTTTAACGCGCGTACTTGGGAATTGAACCGCCGCAAATCCGTTTCCGCCCATGATGCTTTGGGCAGCAACCTGATTGTACAAACCAAAGATCATACTGTCCGCCGCGTGTTGCCATTGGAAAACGAAGCCATCAACGAATGCTGGCTGTCCGACCGCGACCGTTTCGCCTACGAAGGCCTGTATCACGAAAGCCGTCTGAAAAACCCGAAAATCAAACAGGGCGGCGAGTGGATGGACGTGGATTGGAAAACCGCGTTGGAATATGTCCGCAGCGCGATTGAATGTATCGCCAAAGACGGCAACCAAAACCAAGTCGGCATTTGGGCCAATCCGATGAATACGGTTGAAGAGCTGTATCTGGCCAAAAAATTTGCCGACGGCTTGGGTGTTAAAAACTTTGCAACCCGTTTGCGCCAACAAGACAAACGTCTTTCAGACGGCCTTAAAGGTGCGCAATGGTTGGGACAAAGCATTGAATCTTTGGCTGACAATGATGCCGTATTGGTAGTCGGCGCGAACTTGCGCAAAGAACAGCCGCTCCTGACCGCCCGCCTGCGCCGCGCCGCCAAAGACCGTATGGCCTTGAGCGTATTGGCCAGCAGTAAAGAAGAATTGTTTATGCCGCTTCTGTCTCAAGAAGCTGCACATCCCGACGAGTGGGCAGGCCGTCTGAAAAACCTGTCTGCCAATGCGGAACACGCCGTTACCGCCAGCCTGAAAAACGCTGAAAAAGCAGCAGTGATTTTGGGCGCGGAAGTGCAAAACCATCCCGATTACGCCGCCATTTATGCCGCCGCGCAAGAGCTGGCAGATGCGACCGGCGCAGTGCTGGGTATTTTGCCGCAAGCCGCCAACAGCGTCGGTGCGGATGTCTTGAATGTAAACTCCGGCGAGAGCGTTACTGAAATGGCAAACGCGCCGAAACAGGCAGTCTTGCTGCTCAACGTCGAGCCTGAAATCGATACGGTTGACGGCGCAAAAGCCGTGGCCGCGTTGAAACAGGCGAAAAGCGTGATGGCGTTTACGCCGTTTGTCAGCGAAACGCTGCTGGACGTATGCGACGTGTTGTTGCCGATTGCGCCGTTTACCGAAACATCAGGCAGCTTCATCAATATGGAAGGCCGTCTGCAATCCTTCCACGGCGTGGTACAAGGCTTCGGCGATTCGCGTCCGCTGTGGAAAGTGTTGCGCGTATTGGGCAACCTGTTTGACCTGAAAGGCTTTGAATACCACGATACCGCCGCGATTCTGAAAGACGCGTTGGACGCGGAAAGCCTGCCGTCCAAACTGAACAACCGCGCAGCTTCGAGTCAAAAAGATTTTCAGACGGCATCAAGCCGCCTTGTGCGCGTGGGCGGAGTCGGCATCTATCACACCGATGCCATCGTGCGCCGTTCCGCACCGTTGCAAGAAACCGGCCATGCCGCCGTGCCTGCCGCTCGTGTAAATCCGAACACATTGGCACGCTTGGGCCTGCAAGACGGACAAGCCGCTGTCGCCAAACAAAACGGCGCAAGCGTATCGGTTGCAGTCAAAGCCGATGCCGGTTTGCCTGAAAACGTGGTGCATCTGCCGCTGCATACCGAAAATGCCGCGCTGGGTGCGTTGATGGACACTATTGAACTGGCGGGAGCTTGATCATGCAAGAATGGTTCCAAAACCTCTTTGCCGCAACGCTCGGTCTGGGCGATTTGGGTATCACCGTAGGCTTGGTGGTATCCGTCATCGTCAAAATCGTGATTATCCTGATTCCGCTGATTCTGACCGTTGCCTACCTGACGTATTTCGAACGTAAAGTCATCGGCTTCATGCAGCTTCGCGTCGGCCCGAACGTAACCGGCCCGTGGGGTCTGATTCAGCCGTTTGCCGACGTGTTCAAACTCTTGTTTAAAGAGGTAACCCGTCCGAAGCTGTCAAACAAAGCCCTGTTCTATATCGGCCCGATTATGTCGCTCGCCCCGTCTTTTGCGGCGTGGGCAGTGATTCCGTTCAACGAAGAATGGGTGCTGACCAATATCAATATCGGCCTTTTGTATATCCTGATGATTACCTCGCTGTCGGTTTACGGCGTGATTATCGCGGGCTGGGCTTCCAACTCCAAATATTCGTTCTTGGGCGCAATGCGTGCTTCCGCGCAAAGTATTTCTTACGAAATCGCCATGAGTGCCGCGCTGGTGTGCGTCGTGATGGTGTCGGGCAGCATGAACTTCTCCGACATCGTTGCCGCGCAGGCAAAAGGCATCGCGGGCGGTTCCGTGTTCTCGTGGAACTGGCTGCCGCTCTTCCCCATCTTCATCGTCTATCTGATTTCCGCCGTTGCCGAAACCAACCGCGCGCCGTTTGACGTGGCAGAGGGTGAGTCTGAAATCGTTGCCGGACACCACGTCGAATATTCCGGCTTCGCATTCGCGCTGTTCTTCCTCGCCGAATACATTTTCATGATCCTGATTGCCGCGCTGACATCGCTGATGTTCCTCGGCGGCTGGCTGTCCCCGTTCCCGCAAAGCTGGGGCATTGTCGGAACGCCTTCCGCATTCTGGATGTTCGTGAAAATGGCGGCAGTGCTGTACTGGTATCTGTGGATCCGTGCAACCTTCCCACGCTACCGTTACGACCAAATCATGCGCCTAGGCTGGAAAGTGCTGATTCCGATCGGCTTCGCCTACATCGTGATTTTGGGCGTGTGGATGATTTCACCGCTGAATTTGTGGAAATAAGTTTCAGACGGCATCTTGAGGCCGTCTGAACAAAGCGATTTTGAATACCTAACGAAATCCCTGTTTTGAGGGAACATAATATGGCTAACTTAGTAAAAACCTTTCTGCTCGGCGAGTTGGTAAAAGGTTTGGGCGTAACGCTCAAAAACTTTTTTGCCCGCAAAGACACAATTTATTTCCCCGAAGAGAAAACGCCGCAATCCGTGCGTTTCCGCGGCCTGCACGCGCAACGCCGTTATCCGAACGGCGAAGAGCGCTGTATCGCGTGTAAATTGTGCGAGGCAGTTTGTCCGGCAATGGCGATTAACATCGAATCGGAAGAACGCGAAGACGGCACCCGCCGCACCAAGCGTTACGACATCGACCTGACCAAGTGCATCTTCTGCGGTTTCTGCGAAGAAGCCTGCCCGACCGATGCGATTGTGGAAACCCATATTTTTGAATACCACGGCGAGAAAAAAGGCGACTTGCACATGACCAAGCCGATTCTTTTGGCCATTGGCGACAAATACGAAGCTGAAATCGCCAAACGCAAAGCCGCTGACGCACCGTATCGTTAAGGAGCAGACGAATGACTTTTTCCGCGATTCTGTTCTATATCCTTGCCGCCATCGTTTTGTACGGTGCGGTTCGTACCGTTACTGCTAAAAACCCTGTACATGCCGCTTTGCATTTGGTGCTGACTTTCTGCGTGAGCGCGATGATTTGGATGCTGATGCAGGCAGAGTTTTTGGGCGTGACGCTGGTGGTGGTTTACGTCGGTGCCGTGATGGTGTTGTTCCTGTTCGTTGTGATGATGTTGAACATCGACATTGAAGAAATGCGTGCTGGTTTCTGGCGGCATGCGCCTGTTGCCGGTGTGGTCGGTACGCTGTTGGCGGTTGCGCTGATTCTGATTTTGGTCAACCCGAAAACCGACCTGGCCGCATTTGGTCTGATGAAAGACATTCCTGCCGATTACAACAATATCCGTGATTTGGGCAGCCGTATTTATACCGATTACCTGTTGCCGTTTGAATTGGCGGCGGTATTACTGCTGTTGGGTATGGTGGCGGCGATTGCGCTGGTTCACCGTAAAACGGTTAATCCGAAACGTATGGACCCTGCAGATCAAGTTAAAGTACGCGCCGACCAAGGCCGTATGCGTCTGGTGAAAATGGAAGCGGTCAAACCGCAAGTCGAATCTGCCGAAGAAAGCGAAGTTTCAGACGGCCTCAAGCCGGAAGGGGAGGGCAAAGCATGATTACCTTGACGCATTATCTGGTATTGGGTGCGCTCCTGTTCGGTATCAGCGCAATGGGTATCTTTATGAACCGCAAAAACGTGCTGGTATTGCTGATGTCCATCGAGCTGATGCTCTTGGCGGTGAACTTCAACTTTATCGCTTTCTCCCAATATTTGGGCGATACTGCCGGACAGATTTTCGTATTCTTCGTACTGACCGTTGCCGCTGCCGAATCCGCCATCGGTTTGGCGATTATGGTATTGGTGTACCGCAACCGACAAACGATTAATGTTGCCGATTTGGACGAGTTGAAAGGGTAAAGGTAGGTTGGGTTGAGGCCCGACAGGGCACCGATGCCGTCTGAAAACCCGATAGGAAAAACGATGAAGTCCATAGACGAACAAAGCCTGCATAATGCCTGCCGCCTGTTTGAAAGCGGCGATATCGACCGTATCGAAGTCGGTACCACCGCGGGCCTGCAACAGATTCACCGTTACCTGTTCGGCGGCTTATATGATTTTGCGGGTCAAATCAGGGAAGACAACATTTCCAAAGGTGGTTTCCGTTTTGCCAACGCCATGTATCTGAAAGAGGCTTTGGCTAAAATCGAGCAGATGTCCGAGCGGACTTTTGAAGAAATCATCGCCAAATATGTTGAAATGAACATTGCCCATCCGTTTTTGGAGGGTAATGGCAGAAGTACCCGCATCTGGCTGGACTTGGTGCTGAAGAAAAACCTGAAAAAAGTCGTGAACTGGCAAAATGTAAGCAAAACCCTGTATTTGCAGGCGATGGAACGCAGCCCCGTCAACGATTTAGAACTGCGCTTTCTGTTAAAGGACAACCTGACTGACGATGTGGACAACCGTGAAATCATTTTTAAAGGTATTGAGCAGTCATATTATTACGAAGGGTATGAGAAAGGTTGAATGCCGTCTGAAAGCGGGTTCGGACGGTTTCGGACGACCTCAGAAGGGAAACGTTCATGATTACGGTAATCATATTATTGATATTCGGTAAAATGCAGGAGTATTACGCAGACCGTTCCGCCACATGGATGTGGGCGGCAGCTTTTGCTGTTGTGATTTCGTTATTCTCCTTGGCGGGCGGAATTTTTGCCGCACTCATTAGCGGCGCGATTTCCGGATTGTACGCATGGGCCTATTTTTTTCTGCTGCGACGGTTCACCGACAATCTGCCTGTTTGGGTCTTGATTTATGCTGCCGGTGCTATTTTGCCCTTACTGTTGGTTTTTTCTCGGGTGGCTTAACCCTTCCCTTGAACGTGAATTTTTAAATCGATTAGGTTCAATCAAATGAACGACATGACTTTATATCTGACTATCGCCCTCGTACCTTTGGCAGGCTCGCTGATTGCGGGTTTGTTCGGCAACAAAATTGGACGTGCCGGCGCGCATACCGTAACAATACTCGGTGTGGCGGTGTCCGCCTTGCTGTCGGCTTATGTGCTGTGGGGATTCCTCAATGGCAGCCGTGCCAAGTTTGACGAGAACGTTTATACCTGGCTGACAATGGGCGGCTTGGATTTTTCCGTCGGCTTCTTGGTCGATACGATGACGGCGATGATGATGGTCGTGGTAACGGGCGTGTCGTTGATGGTGCATATCTACACCATCGGCTATATGCACGACGAAAAAGTCGGCTACCAACGCTTCTTCAGCTATATTTCTTTGTTTACTTTCAGCATGTTGATGCTGATTATGAGCAACAACTTCATCCAGCTCTTCTTCGGCTGGGAGGCTGTGGGTTTGGTGTCGTACCTTTTGATCGGTTTCTATTTCAAACGTCCGAGCGCAACATTTGCCAACCTGAAAGCCTTTTTAATCAACCGTGTCGGCGACTTCGGCTTTTTGCTCGGTATCGGCTTGGTGCTTGCCTATTTCGGCGGCAGCCTGCGCTATCAAGATGTATTCGCTTATCTGCCTAATGTTCAGACGGCCACTATCCAACTGTTCCCCGGTGTGGAATGGTCTTTGATTACCGTAACCTGTTTGCTCCTGTTTGTGGGTGCGATGGGTAAATCGGCACAATTCCCGCTGCATGTCTGGCTGCCTGATTCGATGGAAGGTCCGACACCGATTTCCGCATTGATTCACGCCGCAACCATGGTTACCGCCGGTCTGTTCATGGTATCGCGTATGTCGCCGATTTATGAGATGAGCAGCACTGCGCTGTCGGTCATTATGGTTATCGGTGCGATTACTGCCCTGTTTATGGGTTTCTTGGGCGTGATTCAAAACGACATCAAACGTGTGGTGGCGTATTCCACCCTGTCGCAACTGGGCTACATGACCGTGGCTCTTGGCGCGTCCGCCTATTCCGTGGCGATGTTCCATGTGATGACCCATGCTTTCTTTAAAGCCTTGTTGTTCTTGGCCGCAGGTAGCGCGATTATCGGTATGCACCACGACCAAGACATGCGCCATATGGGCAACCTGAAAAAATACATGCCGATTACTTGGCTGACCATGCTGATCGGTAACTTGTCGCTGATCGGTACGCCGTTCTTCTCAGGCTTCTATTCCAAAGATTCGATTATCGAAGCAGCCAAATACAGCACCCTGCCGGGCAGCGGCTTTGCCTATTTCGCCGTTCTCGCCAGCGTGTTCGTTACCGCGTTTTACGCTTTCCGCCAATACTTTATGGTGTTCCACGGCGAAGAGAAATGGCGCAGCCTGCCCGAACACCATTCAGACGGCCATGGCGAAGAACATCACGGTTTGGGCAAAAACGACAATCCGCACGAAAGCCCGCTGGTCGTTACCCTGCCGCTGATTCTGCTTGCCATTCCGTCCGTCATCATCGGCTACATCGCCATCGAACCCATGCTCTACGGCGATTTCTTCAAAGACGTGATTTTTGTCAACGCCGACGCGCATCCGACCATGCACATCATGCAAGAAGAGTTCCACGGCGCATTGGCGATGGTGTCGCACAGCCTGCATTCGCCCGTCCTCTACCTCGCAATCGCAGGCGTATTGAGCGCATGGCTTTTGTACGTCAAACTGCCGCACCTGCCCGCCAAAATCGCGCAGGCGTTCCGTCCGGTTTACGTTTTGTTTGAAAACAAATACTACTTCGACGCCCTGTATTTCAACGTCTTTGCCAAAGGCACGCGTGCATTGGGTACTTTCTTCTGGAAAGTCGGTGATACCGCCATTATCGACAATGGTATCGTTAACGGCTCTGCCAAACTGGTCGGCGCGATTGCCGCGCAAGTGCGTAAAGCCCAAACCGGCTTTATCTACACCTACGCCGCCGCTATGGTATTCGGCGTATTGGTCTTGCTCGGCATGACCTTCTGGGGCTTGTTCAGATAAGGATGAGGCTTCAGACGGCCTCTTCAAACGTCGTCTGACAAACCAACCCGCACAACGATATTTTTATTTTAACCACAGGTTAACCATTATGTTTTCCAACTACCTACTCAGCTTGGCAATATGGATACCCATCGCCGCAGGTGTGCTGGTTTTGGCGACGGGGCCGGACAGCCGTGCGCCGCTTGCCCGCGTGCTCGCCTTTATGGGCGCGCTTGCCGGTTTCTTGGTAACGCTGCCCCTGTTTGCCGGTTTCGACCGTTTGAGCGGCGGCTATCAGTTTACCGAGTTCCACGAGTGGATTCCGCTTCTGAAAATCAACTACGCATTGGGCGTGGACGGTATTTCAGTGCTCTTTATCATCTTGAATGCGTTTATCACGCTGTTGGTGGTATTGGCCGGTTGGAAAGTCATTCAGAAACGTCCGGCACAGTATATGGCGGCATTCCTGATCATGTCGGGTTTGATTAACGGCGCGTTTGCCGCGCAGGATGCGATTCTGTTTTATGTGTTCTTCGAGGGTATGCTGATTCCGCTGTACCTGATTATCGGTGTATGGGGCGGTCCGCGCCGCGTCTATGCGTCGGTCAAGCTGTTCCTCTATACGCTGATGGGTTCGCTTTTGATGCTGGTTGCCATGGTTTACCTGTACTATCAGACAGGCAGCTTCTCTATTGTCGATTTCCAAAACATCAAACAGATTCCGTTGGGCGTGCAACAGCTTTTGTTTGCGGCGTTCTTCCTGTCGTTTGCCGTGAAAGTGCCGATGTTCCCCGTACACACTTGGCTGCCGGATGCCCACGTTGAAGCGCCGACCGGCGGTTCGATGGTGTTGGCGGCGATTACGCTGAAACTGGGCGCATACGGCTTTTTGCGCTTCATCCTGCCGATTGTGCCGGACGCGGCACGCTATTTTGCCCCCGTAATCATCGTATTGAGCCTGATTGCCGTGATTTACATCGGTATGGTGGCTCTGGTGCAGACCGATATGAAAAAACTGGTGGCGTATTCGTCCATCAGCCATATGGGTTTTGTAACACTTGGGATGTTTTTGTTTATTGACGGGCAGTTGGACGACTGGGCGTTGAAAGGCGCGGTCATTCAGATGATTTCGCACGGCTTCGTGTCTGCCGCGATGTTTATGTGTATCGGCGTGATGTACGACCGCCTGCATACCCGCAATATTGCCGATTATGGCGGCGTGGTCAATGTGATGCCTAAGTTTGCGGCGTTTATGATGTTGTTCGGTATGGCGAACGCCGGTCTGCCTGCGACTTCCGGCTTCGTGGGCGAGTTTATGGTGATTATGGGCGCGGTTAAAGTGAATTTCTGGGTGGGCGCGCTGGCGGCTATGACCTTGATTTACGGTGCGTCTTATACCCTGTGGATGTACAAACGCGTTATTTTTGGTGCGATCCACAATCCGCACGTTGCCGAAATGAAAGACATCAACTGTCGCGAGTTTGCGATTCTGGCGGTTTTGGCGGTTGCGGTATTGGGTATGGGCCTGTATCCGAACGCGTTTATCGAAGTGGTGCATCAGGCGGCAAACGATTTGATTGCCCATGTGGCGCAAAGCAAGATTTGAGGTGTGTAAATGAATTGGTCTGATTTGAATTTGATGCCCGCACTGCCCGAAGTCGCGCTGCTGTCGCTACAGGTGTTATTGTTGCTGGCGGACTTGTGGGTCAGTGATGACAAACGCCGTTGGACGCATTACGGCGCGTTGGCAACGGTGGCGGTTACGGCGGCGGTGCAGCTTGCGGTGTGGGAACAGGGCAGCACGTCTTCGTTCAACGGCATGTATATTGCAGACGGTATGTCGCGTTTGGCAAAAATGGTTTTATATGCCTTGACCTTTGCCCTGTTTGTCTATGCCAGACCCTACAACCAAGTGCGCGGTATTTTCAAAGGCGAGTTTTACACCCTGTCGCTGTTTGCCCTCTTGGGCATGAGCGTGATGGTGAGCGCGGGGCATTTTTTAACTGCCTATATCGGTTTGGAACTCTTGTCGCTTGCCCTTTACGCCCTGATTGCCCTGCGCCGCGATTCCGGCTTTGCCGCCGAAGCCGCCTTGAAATATTTTGTTTTGGGCGCGCTGGCATCCGGCCTGCTGCTCTACGGTATTTCTATGGTTTACGGCGCAACCGGTTCGCTGGAATTTGCCGGCGTGCTTGCCTCTTCCTTCAATGAAGAAGCCAACGAATGGCTGTTGAAACTGGGTTTGGTGTTTATCGTCGTCGCCGTTGCGTTCAAAC
The DNA here is from genome assembly GCF_958267405.1 of Neisseria maigaei. Classification (NCBI taxonomy): domain Bacteria; kingdom Pseudomonadati; phylum Pseudomonadota; class Betaproteobacteria; order Neisseriales; family Neisseriaceae; genus Neisseria; species Neisseria maigaei. Next base: position 95,495 of record NZ_CATQFT010000002.1, read on the forward strand.
TCGGTGCGGTGCCGTTCCATATGTGGGTGCCCGACGTGTATCACGGCGCGCCCACTTCTGTTACCGCCTTGGTCGGCACTGCCCCGAAAGTCGCCGCCGTCGTTTTCGCTTTCCGCATCCTCGTTACCGGGCTGGGAACCGTGCATCATGACTGGTCTCTGATGTTTGCCCTGCTTGCCGCCGCCTCGCTGCTGGTCGGCAACCTTGCCGCCATCATGCAGACCAATATCAAACGTATGCTCGCCTATTCCACCGTATCGCATATGGGTTTCATCCTGTTGGCGTTTATGGCGGGCGCGGTCGGCTTTGCGGCGGGTCTCTATTACGCCATTACCTACGCGCTGATGGCGGCGGCAGGGTTCGGCGTGTTGATGGTGTTGTCGGACGGGGACAACGAGTGCGAAAACATCAGCGATTTGGCAGGGTTGAACCAACACCGCGTATGGCTTGCCTTTTTGATGCTGCTGGTTATGTTCTCTATGGCGGGTATTCCGCCGCTGATGGGTTTTTACGCCAAATTCGGCGTGATTATGGCACTCTTGAAACAAGGCTATGTTTGGTTGTCCGTATTTGCCGTCGTGATGTCGCTGATTGGCGCGTTCTACTACCTGCGCGTGGTCAAAGTCATGTATTTTGACGAATCCGGCCTCGCCCGTCCCGCCGCCGGCGGCAACAATGCCGCAAAATTCCTCTTGAGCGTCAACGCGCTGCTGTTGGTGCTGTGGGGCATTATGCCGCAAACCGTTATCGGCTGGTGCGCCAAGGCGTTGGAGAACACGCTGTAAGCCGCCGCAACGGCAGCCGTGTCAGAGGCTGCCGTTTTTGTTAAGATATGCCGTTCCGCAATGCAGTTCAGACGGCATCGCCGCCGACAACGCCCAAACAGAAAGCCCGCCATGACCGCATCCATGTACATCCTTTTGCTGCTTGCCTTGATTTTTGCCAACGCCCCCTTCCTCACGACCAGGCTGTTCGGCATCGTACCGCTCAAGCGCAAACATTTCGGACACCACCTGATCGAGCTGGCGGCAGGTTTCGCGCTGACCGCCGTTCTTGCCTACATCCTCGAATCCCGTGCGGGAGCGGTACACAATCAGGGTTGGGAGTTTTACGCCACCGTTGTCTGCCTGTACCTCATTTTCGCCTTCCCGTGTTTCGTGCGGCGTTATTTTTGGCACACGCGCAACAGGGAATAGGCAGGCATAGAAATGCCGTCTGAAACCCTTTCAGACGGCATTTGTTTCATTCAAGTGCCGGCCGACATCGCTGTGCCGGTACGTTTCAATCGGCGATATACGCCGGTTTCAATATTTGCGGGCGACTGCAAATTCTGCCAACTGCCGCAGGCGCAGGGCTTTGCCGCCGAAGGGTTCGAGCAGCGCGACCGCTTCGGCAACCAGTTTGTGTGCGTATGAGCGCGCCGCTTCCAAGCCCATCAGTTTCACATAAGTCGGCTTGTCGTTGTCGGCATCTTTGCCCGCCGTTTTGCCCAAAGTCGCCGTATCCGCTTCACAATCCAACACATCGTCGATGACTTGGAACGCCAGGCCCAGTTTTGCCGCGTAAGCGTCCAATACGGCAAGTTCCGCATCGGACAGATCGGGACACGCCGTCGCCCCCAATAAAACCGCCGCACGGATCAACGCCCCCGTTTTCAGGCTGTGCATCCGTTCCAAATCGGCTTGAACCATTTGTTTGCCGACATTTGCCAAATCGATTGCCTGTCCGCCCGCCATACCCGCGCTGCCGCCCGCTTTCGCCAACACCGACAGCATCGCCAACTGGCGTGCGGCGGGCAGTTCTGTCGGACGGCTCAACACGTCGAAGGCTTGGGTTTGCAAAGCGTCGCCGGTCAGAAGGGCGGTTGCTTCGCCATATTTGATGTGGCAGGTCGGTTTGCCGCGCCGCCGGCTGTCGTTGTCCATCGCCGGCATATCGTCGTGAACCAAAGAATAGACGTGAATCATTTCGATTGCCGCCATTGCCTGTCCGACCGCATCCGCCACGGCCCCGCCCAATTCCGAAGCCGCCAGCACCAGCATCGGGCGCAGACGCTTGCCGCCGTCCAAAGCCGCATAGCGCATCGCTTCGTGCAGCGTGTGCGGGATTTCGTTTTCAGACGGCAAAAAGCGTTCCAGCAGCAGCTCTGTCTGCGCCTGCGTCCTAAGCTGCCACGTTTTCAAATCATTCGTCGGATTCAAGGTTCAACTCCTTCAGCCCGTCTGTGTCTAAAACCTGTAGCTTTTGTTCGACTTGGGACAGTTTGGTTTGGCAGTATCTGACCAGTTCGTTGCCTTCCTGATAGGCGGCAAGCGCGTCTTCCAAGGGCATTTCGCCCTGCATAGACTGCGTCAGTGATTCAAGGCGAGACAATGCCTCTTCAAACGATTTCGGGGCGTTTTTCTTCATCGTATTTCCTTTTCGGTTGAAACCCCGTCCTTTAGGGCGGCAGGATCAGACTTTATTTGGGAGGGGAGTACCCTTTCAAAATCAGGACGATACATAGGGAGGTGCTTTATGTGCCGTCCTGTGTGTTGGAACATAGTTTCGAGTGTTCCGGTAAAAAGCGGATTGTAGCATTTTTGCAAAACGGATGCCGTCTGAAACCCGAATCCGGCTTCAGACGGCATTGTTTTGTCCTGCAAACGGCAAGGCGTTACCCGAGTAGTTCGTCGGTGATGCCCTGCAAAAAGGCGAGGCGTTCGGGAAGTGCCGCCCCGGTTTCGGCGGCGGCTTTGACGGCGCAGCCGGGTTCGGCGCGGTGGGTGCAGTTGTGGAAGCGGCATTGTCCGACGAGATGGCTCAGGTCGGGGAAGTATTGCAGCAGGTCGGCGGCTTCGAGGTGGTACAGGCCGAATTCTTGCAAACCTGGGGAGTCGATTAATTGGGTTTCTTCGTTTAAGTCGTAAAGCTGGGCGTGGGTGGTGGTGTGTTTGCCGGAATCGAGCGCGGTGGAGATGTCGCCGGTGCGGGCGGTTTGGCTGCCTAAAAGGGCGTTGGTCAGGGTGGATTTACCCATGCCGCTTTGTCCGAGCAGAATGTTGCTATGCCCTTGCAGGACGGGGCGCAGGCTGTCGGCGTTTTCCAGCGCGCGGGTTTCGATGACGGGATAACCCAGCGTTTCGTAGAATTTGAGTTTTTCGCGCCAAAGGGCGGTTTCGGGCAGGTCGGCTTTGTTCAGGATGATGACGGCTTGGATGCCCGCGGCTTCGGCGGCAAGCAGGGCGCGCTGTAGCAGCCGCACGCTCGGACTCGGGACGGCGGCGGTTACGATGAGGAGTTGGGTAACGTTGGCGGCGATGAGTTTGGTTTTCCACGCGTCTTGGCGGTAGAGCAGGCTTTGGCGCGGTAAAAAATCTTCAATCACAACTTGTTCGGCGTTGACGGGGCTGATGCGGACGCGGTCGCCGCAGGCGAAATCGACCCGCTTTTTGCGCGTGCTGGCTTCGTAGGTTTTGCCGTCGGGCGTACGCACGATGTAGCGGCGGCCGTAGCTGGTGATGATTTGGGCGGTATCGGTCATGGTTTTGACGGGTAGGGGAACGGGAATGCCGTCTGAAAACGGCGGTTTCCAGACAATAAGGTTTCAGTCATGCTGCCACTCGACATGCTCACTCAAGAAGCCGCCGCTTTGGTGCGCCCAAAGTTTGGCGTACAGGCCTTGTTTTTCGAGCAACTCGGTGTGGCTGCCTTCTTCGATGATGCGGCCTTTGTCCAAGACGATGAGCCTGTCCATCGCGGCGATGGTGGAGAGACGGTGGGCGATGGCGATGACGGTTTTGCCGTCCATCATTTTGTCGAGGCTTTCTTGGATGGCGGCTTCGACTTCTGAGTCGAGCGCGCTGGTGGCTTCATCGAGCAGCAGGATGGGTGCGTCTTTGAGCATGACGCGCGCGATGGCAATGCGCTGGCGTTGACCGCCGGAGAGTTTCACGCCGCGTTCGCCGACGTGCGCGTCATAGCCGCGCCGTCCTTTGGCATCGGAAAGGTTGGGGATGAAATCAGCGGCTTCGGCGCGTTCGGCGGCGGAGATCATTTCGGCATCAGTTGCATCGGGGCGACCGTAAACGATGTTGTCGCGGACGGAGCGGTGCAGCAGCGAGGTGTCTTGCGTGACCAAACCGATTTGGGCGCGCAGGCTTTCTTGGGTCACGCTGTCCACGGTTTGGCCGTCGATCGAAATCGTGCCGCTTTGCGGTTCGTAGAAGCGCAGGAGCAGGTTGACGATGGTGGATTTGCCCGCGCCGCTGCGTCCAATCAAGCCGACTTTTTCGCCCGGGCGAATGGTCAGGTTGAAGCCATTGAGCAGCGGTTTGCCTGCTTCGTAGCAAAAATCGACGTGTTCGAACTTGATTTCGCCTTGCGACACTTTCAACGGCAGTGCTTTCGGCTTGTCGAGGATGGTGTGGGGTTTGGACAGGGTCGCCATGCCGTCGTTGACGGTACCGATGTTTTCAAACAATCGGGCAGATTCCCACATGATGTATTGCGACAAACCGTTGACGCGCAACGCCATGGCGGTGGCGGTGGCGACCGCGCCGACGCCGACTTGCCCGTGATACCAAAGCCAGATGCCCAGCGCGGTCGTGCCGGCGGTCAGCGAGCTGTTAACGATGAAGCTGCAGGTGTGCAGAAGCGTCGCCAAACGCATTTGAGCATGGACGGTCACCATAAACTCTTCCATCGACTGCTTGGCGTAGGCCGCTTCGCGCGCGCCGTGGGAGAAGAGTTTGACGGTGGTGATGTTGGAATAGGCATCGGTAATGCGGCCGGTCATTAGCGAGCGCGCATCCGCCTGACGCGCGGCGGTTTTGCCGAGCCTGGGAATCAGGAAGCGCATAATCAGGGCGAATCCAATCATCCAGCCGATAAAGGGCAACAGCAGCCAGCCGTCGAACGAAATCAGAATCACGCCGGACGTGATGAAATACACCAGCACATACACGACCATGTCGGCAACCGTCATCACCACGTCGCGTAGTGCCAGTGCGGTCTGCATGACTTTGGCGGACACGCGTCCTGCAAATTCGTCCTGATAGAAGCCGAGGCTCTGTCCCAGCATCAGGCGATGGAAGTTCCAGCGCAGGCGCATGGGGAACACGCCTTGTAGGGTTTGCAGGCGCACGTTGGACGCGAGGAAGGTCCAGAGGGCGAAAAACACCATCATCGCCGCCATCGCCGCCAAAGCCCAGCCTTTTTCGGCAAACAGGGTCGCGGGCGTGTATTTGCCGAGCCAGTCCACGACTTTGCCCATAAATTGAAACAGCAGGGCTTCCATGATGCCGATGCCTGCGGTAAATGCCGCCAAAACGGCAATCCATTTGCGCAAACCCCTGATGTTGCTCCAGATAAACCGCCACAGTCCTTTTTCAGGCGTTTTCGGCGCAGCTTCGGGGTAGGGGTCGATTCGGGACTCGAACCAGGAAAAGATTTTGTTCAACATTGTTTTCGATTTCGGTAAAACAGTTTCAGACGGCATCAAACACAATGCCGTCTGAAAGGAAGGACAATAACGCCATTTTACGGGAAAAGCCGTCGGGAAGACAGCGTGGGGCGGAAACGCAGGGTTTCGGCAGGGCAAACGCCGCGCCGCCTTCAGACGGCATTATTTCAGCAGGTTTTTCAAAGCAAGGCGCACGCCTTCGCCCACGTCCGTTCCTTTCGGAACGCCTTTGACCGCCGCTTTTGCCTCGCGTTCGCTGTAACCCAGCGCAAGCAGCGTGCTGACGATGTCATTGGTTTCGTCATTCTCGGACGGGGCGGCAAACAGCCCGTCTGTTACCGTATGCGCGACCAGCTTGCCGCGCAGTTCCAAGACCATGCGTTCGGCGGTTTTTTTGCCGATTCCCGGAGCGGAGGAGAGGCGTTTGACATCTTCTTCTGCAACCGCCTGCGCCAGTTCGTCGGCAGTCATTGCCGATAAAATCCCCAAGGCGGTTTTTGCCCCGATGCCGCTGACCTTAATCAGTTGGCGGAAGGTCTTGCGTTCTTCCGCAGTGGCAAAACCGAAGAGCAGGTGTGCGTCTTCCCGAATGATAAGCTGGGTAAACAGTTGTACGCTTTCACCCACGGGCGGCAGGTTGTAGAAGGTCTGCATGGATACGTCGGCTTCATAGCCGACACCGTTGACATCGATGACGATTTGCGGAGGGTTTTTTTCAACCAGTTTGCCGGTCAGTCTGCTGATCATGTATGAAGGATCCTGAAGTGTCGGGTGCAAAATGCCGTCTGAAACCGGTTCGGGCTTCAGACGGCACGGATTGTATCAAATTCAGTCGTCGCGGCGGGAGGAAATCACGCGGCCGGTACGGGCATCGACAACGACTTTGTATTCCTGTCCGTTTTTGACGATTTCGACATCATAGTGCGGACGGCCGTCGTCGTGTTCGAGATCGATGTCGGTGATTTTGCCGCCGACACGCGCCAACGCTGCTTTTTCAGCTTGGGCGCGGCTGATGATTTTGTCTTGTTTGTTGTGTTGGTGTACGGCGTGTTCGTGGTCGTCATCGCCGTGTCCGTCGTGGTGGGCGAGCGCGGGGGCGGAAATGCCCAGCAGTGCGCCGGTGGCAGCGGTCAAGAGAAGGTGTTTGATGTTCATATTTTGCTCCTGCGAAGTATCTGGTGGTGTTTGAAGGACGTAAAGGCGGGACATCAACCGGCAGTCAATGCCGTCTGAATCATACCGCGTGCCTGAGCTTCGGCTTCGGCGGCACGTTCCTGCGAGGAAAACGGCCCCATTTTGACGACGTATTCGTAACGGCGTTTTTCAACCGATAGGTTCGGGTTTGATGCCGACGAAGCCAGGTTTTGGGCGGCTTGGTTCAGATAGGCTTGTGCTTCGTGTTCCGTACCGAAAGATTTCAAGTCGATAAAGATGTCTTTGTTTTCGGCAACCGGTGCGGATTGGCCCGGGACGATTTGTTCGATTTTGACGTGCGCCGTCCCTTGGCTGACAAAGCCCAATTTTTGCGCGGCGGCTTTGGATACGTCGATGATGCGGTTGCCGTGGAAGGGGCCGCGGTCGTTGACGCGGACGATGACGCTTTTGCCGTTTTTGGTGTTGGTTACGCGCACATAGCTGGGGATGGGCAGGGTTTTGTGGGCGGCGGTAAAGGCGTTCATATCGTAGCGGTCCCCGCCGGAAGTTTTGCGCCCGTGAAACCTGCCGCCGTACCACGAGGCGTTGCCGGTTTGCGTGAACTCGGCGACTTGGTTTATCGGCGTGTAGCGTTTTCCGGCGACTTTGTAGCTGCGGTTGGCGGAGGCGTGCAGTTTTTCTGCCTTGACCACTGCGTCGGCGGATGCCGTCTGAAGGGAATGTGTGCCGAATGCGGCGGTGAGGAGGAAAAGGGTTTTTCGGGTTAAAGTCAAAACGTGTTCCGTTCTTGAGTTGAAGACGAATGGGCATCATGCCCTACGGACACATTCCGAACCGCCGCACGCTGCGGCAGCGGTTCGGAATGCGTCCGAACGGTTTTCAGACGGCATGAACCTGCGTTCAAACGCCACCTGCGTAACCGTGTTGCCGCCACGCTTCAAAGAGAATCACGGCGACGGTGTTGGAAAGGTTCATACTCCGGCTGCCGGGCTGCATGGGCAGGCGGATTTTTTGCGCGGCGGGCAGGCTGTCGAGGATGTCGGCAGGCAGTCCGCGCGTTTCCGGCCCGAACAGTAAAACGTCGCCTTTTTGAAACGCCGTTTCATCGGGGCGCGCCGTGCCTTTGGTGGTCAGGGCGAAAATGCGCCTGCCTGCGAGTGCCTTGAGGCAGTCGTCGAAGTTTTCGTGCACCGTCAGGCTGGCGAACTCGTGGTAGTCGAGCCCGGCGCGTTTCATTTTGGCGGAATCCAATGGGAAACCGAGCGGTTTGACAAGGTGCAAATCCGCGCCGGTATTGGCGCACAGGCGGATGATGTTGCCTGTGTTCGGTGGGATTTCCGGTTGGTATAAAACGATGGTAAACATAAATATCAATCACTTATAGGCGCGTAACCTTGCCACAAGGCGGATGGGGTGTCAAAAAATTTAGTTATTTTTTCATTGGCGTGCGTGCCAGCGTCCAGCAGCAGATGCGGTTTGCGCCTGACTTTTTCAGTATCTTCGCCAGCTCGCCCAGCGTCGCGCCGGTGGTAAAGACATCGTCGATTAACAGAATATTACAGTTTTCCGGTATCGGTGTGCGGATTTCAAAGGCATTTTTGATGTTTTTCAGTCGGTCGCTGCCTTTGAGCGTGCTTTGAGGAGGCCGGTGGCGGCGGAAAACGGTATGCCGCGGCAGTGTGCGCCAACCGTAGCGTTGCGCCAACAACCCGACGATGCTCTCGCTTTGGTTGAACCCGCGTTGCAGCAGCCGCTCCCTGCTTAGTGGAACGGGCAGGACGAAATCGAAACATTCGTCTGAAAGCCGGTCGGGCGGATTCTGCATCATCAGGTCTGCCAGCGGCTGCACCATGCCCAAATCAGCCAAGTGCTTCAGCGCGCGTATCATATTGCTGACGGGCGGTTCGTAATGCAGCGATGCCCACATCCGGTCGAATGCGGGCGGTTTTTTCTGGCACGCGCCGCACACCGCGCCGCCTTGAACGTGTCTGAAACACAGGGGGCAGCTGTTTGCCGCGTCGGTGCGGTATGCCGCCAAATCCGCCGCGCAGCCGGCGCAGATGCCGTCTGAAACGCCGGACGAACCGTGGCATAATACGCAGTGTCTGACTGCGGCCGCGTCTGCGATGCGCTGCCAACAAGAGAGAAAATCCATGCCTGATGCCGTCAAAAAAGTTTACCTGATACACGGTTGGGGGGCGAACCGCCACGTGTTCGACGACCTGATGCCCCGTCTGCCTGCAGAATGGGCGGTGTACGCACCCGATTTGCCCGGACATGGGGACGCTCCGTTTGTCCGACCTTTCGACATTGCGGCGGCGGCCGACGGCATTGCCGCTCAAATTGACGCGCCGGCTGACATTCTCGGTTGGTCGCTCGGCGGATTGGTTGCGCTGTATCTGGCGGCGCGCCATCCCGACAAAGTCCGTTCGCTCTGCCTGACGGCGAGTTTCGCGCGGCTGACGGCTGCCGAAGACTATCCCGAAGGGCTTGCCGCGCCTGCATTGGGCAAAATGGTCGGTGCGTTCCGTTCGGATTATGCCAAACATATCAAACAGTTTCTACAATTACAGCTTTTGCATACGCATGATGCGGACGGAATCATAGGCAGAATCCTGCCCGATTTGGCGCGCTGCGGCACACCCTCCGCCTTACAGGAAGCTTTGGACGCGGCGGAAAGGGCGGATGCGCGGCATTTGTTGGACAAGATAGATGTTCCGGTACTGCTGGTGTTCGGCGGCAAAGACGCGATTACGCCGCCGCGCATGGGTGAATATCTGCACCGCCGTTTGAAGGGCAGCAGGTTGGTTGTGATGGAAAAGGCGGCACACGCGCCGTTTTTAAGCCACGCGGAAGCGTTTGCCGCGCTGTACCGCGACTTTGCCGAAGGGGTTTGAGATGAACCATCAGGACGCACGCTGGCAGGTTCACCGCCATCTTGCCGAACATACCGACCAACGCCTGACACTCGTCCGCAACGCGCCCAAGCATATCCTGCTTGCTGGGGCGGATGCGGACATCAGCCGCAGCCTGCTGGCGAAACGATATCCGCAGGCGGTGTTTGAAGAATACGATTTCCGTGCGGATTTTTTGGCGGCGGCGGCCGCCGCCCGCAAAGGCGGTTTTTGGCAAAGGTTGGCGGGTAAGGGCGTGGTGCAGCACTGCCAATCCCCGACCGCGCCGCTGCCCGAAGCGTGTGCCGATATGTTGTGGTCGAATCTCGGACTGTTGGCGGCGGAACAAATCCTTCCTGTGCTGCACAACTGGGCGCGCGCCTTGAAGACGGACGGGCTGCTGTTTTTCACCTGCTTCGGGCGCGACACTTTTACCGAACTGAAATGCCGTCTGAAAGAAAACGGCATTGAAAGCCGCAGCGTGATGTTTCCCGATATGCACGACTTGGGCGATATGCTTGCCGAAAACGGCTTTTACGACCCCGTTACCGATACGGCGAAGCTGGTGTTGGACTACAAAAAGGCGGAAACGTTTTGGGCGGATATGGACACGCTGGGCGTTTGGCGGGCGATGGCATGGAACGACGAAAACGCCGCGCGTTCGTGTGTCGGGGCGATATTTGAACGGGAAGGCGGTTTAAGCATTACGCTGGAAACGGTGTACGGACACGCCGTTAAAAAACTGGTGCTGCCGCAGGGGGAGAACGTGGTACAGTTTTTTCCGAAGAGATGATGTGCAGATGCCGTCTGAAGCCGTTTTCAAGTTTCAGACGGCATCTGTCTGTGAAAAACGACAGAAATAAAGGAAATGCCTATGTATGCCGATGCCGGAGACGTATATTGCGTCTATAACATCAGACTGAAGCAGTACACTGCCTGTCAGGTTACCCGAGTTGAAGAACACGGTGGCAAAAAAACACATGCAACTCTGCTGGCTTTGGACTGGCAGGGCAACAAACCGCTTGGGGCGGCGGAGCTGGCGGATTTGAAACCGCTTTACAAAGACTTTATGTATTGGGAACGCGGTCTGCACATGTATAAGGCAAGTGCCGTCGTGCCGACGGGATATGTACGGGTTGGGAATACCGCGCCGCTGGTTGGCGAAGACACGCAGCAGTATGCCTCTTTTTGGGGCGACGGCTACGACGTGTACCGTCAGTTGAGATGGCAGCAGATACCCGAAAAACAGAGAAAGGCATTCAAAAAAGCCGCCAAAAGCAAAAAGACCGTGATGTTTGCCGGACGGGAATACGGCATATCCAAACAGAATTTGAGCGATGTTTGGGATGATTTTGAAGACGCGATGGAACTGAAGGCGTTTCCCTGCCTGTCTTCGCTGTTTCTGACCAAATGGCATAAAAATCTATATGAATATCTGGAGGAATATCCGTTTATCACCCAATTGTGTCTGGAAAACCACGGTCAGACCGTGCTGGATTTCAGCAATACGCGCATAACCAACCTTTCTGTCGATATGACCGGCGTGGAATCGCTTTATCTGAACGAAGGCTTGGACAGCCTGAACCTAAAAGGCGAAATCAAGGAAAACTGCAAGGTCTATACCGCCGAAAAGGGCGCGGGTCTGATTTTGGAAGTGGGCAAAAGCGTTCCTGAAGTGCGGGGTTTGGAAAACCTGACCGCCGTCAACGTCATGGGCATTGCCGATTTCGATATGCAAAACCTGTCGGAAACGTATCCCAAGCTCAAAACCATACGGCTGTGGGGCAAACCGGGCAATATCGCCAATTTTTCCGCCGTATCGGGATTTGAGGATTTGGAAGTGTTCACTACCGTAGATTTGTTCGGTTTCGGCGCGGACGACATCCCGCATCCCGACCGGCTGCCGAAGCTGCACAGGCTGTGGATGAGCAGCCTGCCCGAAGAGGCGGCGAAGGCAATGAAGAAACTTTATAAGAAACGGAAGGAAGACGGGCTGGACCTGTGGATAGAAAAAGCCCGAAAACCCGAATGGCTGGCGCAAAATTTCGACAACCCCTTCCGCGATTGGGACGGCGCGGAGCACATCCCGAAAAGCCATGCCAAAAAAGCGGCGGAGCTGTACCGGAAAACCCGTGCCGGCGTGGTCAAACTGCTCGGTAATCCGCCTGAAAACATAGGAGAGGAGCTGGCAGAGGCGGTCAAAGCCTATACCGGAGGTTTCAACAAAATGGACAAAAAACACTTTATCGACACGGTAGAGCGGGAAGATATTGCCGAGGCGTTGGAAACGATATTGAACCTGATACCAGAGGGGTCTTGTGCTGACAAGGAAAAACTGTTTGAAATATTTGATAAAAACAGGAATTTTTAAATAGAGGCAATGCCGTCTGAAACTTGATAACGGGCTTCAGACGGCATTTTATCTGGCGTGGTATTTCGTGCCTGCATTGTACAATGCAACACAGGTTATTGATGTAACCTGTGTTTTTCTTTTTGCAGACAAGATTTGGAGAGAGTGATGTTGAAATCGGTCATGTACGAAGGGCAAAGGGTGTACGAGGATTTTTTCGGCAATAGATACCAATACGACTTGGGAAATCCTACTGATAAATTGGCTTATGATATTGATGTTTCTGCTCAAATGAGGGACCAAATGTCATTGGTGGCGACAAAAGATAAAAATGGAGGTGGAATACTATGATGAATTGGTTGAAAGGGCAGAAAACAGTTACCCTGAAATTTTACAGTTTGGAAGAAATCGCAGAATTGCTGAGGGATGAAGGCTACCGTAAGGTTGAAGTTACCGATGTCTTGGGGCAGGAAATGGTTCGGGTTTTGATAGACGGTAGGAAGATATTGATTGGGCTGGAAGACAACGGTGATTTGCAGTTGCTGGCAGTATTGGAAGGTGTGCCAAACAGTAGTGAGGCTATGAATGCAATCAATGAAAGTGTCAGGGGGCTTACAGCTCATAAGAGTGAAATTTTTACTTTCTTGAATATGACTTTATTTGCTATCGAAGGATATGGTATCAGCAAGGAGCACATTCTTCAGATGCTGGAAAAGTTTCCCGCGAGCTGTTCGATAGCAGGCCTGATTTTAAGCAAATATGCGCAAACAGTTTGAAATGATTATTTGACGGCGTAACCGATATATTCCCTTTTCAGACGGCATTTTGTCCCAACACCGCCAACACCGCCGCACCGTAACGTGCGGCTTTTTCTTCGCCTACGCCATATACGGCGGCAAGCTCCGCCAAACCTTCCGGCTGTTTGGCGGCAATGGCGCGCAGGGCGGCTTTGCTGAGAATGCGGTAGGGTTCGGACTGTTCGTGTTTTGCCGTTTCGCCGCACCATCGGATCAGAGCGCGCATCAGGCGGCGTTTGCGTTTGGCGGCTTCATCGATGCCGTCTGAAAACGGACGGCAGACGGCGAGGATGTCCCGTCCGTATTTGGCGGCGCGTACGCTGCCCAAGCCGTGCACGCCTTCGAGGTCGGTTTCGGTTTCGGGCGTGGCGGCAAGCATATCGGCAAGGCTTTCGTCGGAGAGGACGGAATGCAGGGCGCAGTTTTCCGTCCTTGCCCGTTCATACCGCCAGGCTTCGAGTTTTTGACGCAGTTGTTGTTCGCGTTCGGTTTGAGGACGGATGACGGCATCGTGGCTGAAGCCGGCGGCGTTGCGGCAGACTTTGAGTATGCCGTGTCCGAAACGGTCGATTTTGGCTTCGCCCAAGCCGTAGATGTCGTGCAGCCCGTTGAGGTCTTGCGGCATTTTTTCGACAAGGTCGCGTAGGGTTTTGTCGCCGAAAATCATATAGGCGGGGATGCCTTCGGCTTCTGCCTGTTTCATACGCCAAACGCGCAATGCCTGCCACAGGCGTTCTTCTCGTTCGGTACGCAGCCAGTTGTCTTTGAGGGTGCGGACGGCGGATTTATTGCGCTTGAGCGGACGCAGCATCACTTCGGTTTCGCCTTTGAGGACTTTTTTGGCGGCTTCGGTCAGTTGCAATGCCTGATATCGGGCAATGTTGACGGTGAGGTAGCCGAGGCTGATGCACTGGCGGATGACGCTGCGCCATTCTTTGTCGGACAACTCCGTACCGATGCCGAAGGTGGACAGTTGTTCGTGCCGGTTGCCGCGTATCCAATCGTCGCTTTTACCGCGCAAAAGGTTGGTGATGTAACCGGCGGCAAAGCGTTGTCCGGCGCGGTACACGCAGCTGAGTAATTTTTGCACCAACACCGTGCCGTCAAACCGTACGGGCGGATGCAGGCAGTTGTCGCAATGGCCGCAGGGTTCGGATTCTTCGCCGAAATGTTTGAGCAGCAGTACGCGGCGGCAGGCGGCGGTTTCGCAGACGGAAAGCATGGCATCGAGTTTTTGCATTTCGATTTGCTTTTGCACTTCATCGCTGTTGCCTTCGGCAATCCGTTCGCGCAGCAACACCCAATCGTTCAAACCGTAACACAGCCAGCTCACGGCCGGCAGCCCGTCCCGGCCGGCGCGCCCCGATTCCTGATAGAAATGTTCGACACTTTGGGGCATATCGAGATGGGCGACAAAGCGCACGTCGGGTTTGTCTATGCCCATGCCGAACGCCACGGTCGCCACCACAATAATATTGTCTTCATGCGTAAAACGGCGTTGGTTTTCCTCGCGTACGTCCATGCTCAAACCGGCATGATACGGAATCGCGTTTAATCCGTTTTCACGCAAAAACTGCGCCACATCTTCCACCTTTTTGCGGCTTAGGCAATACACAATGCCGCTTTGTCCCGCCATTTCTTTGCGGATGAAATCCAGCAGTTGCTTTTTGCCGTTGTTTTTTTCGATAACCTGATAATAAATATTCGGGCGGTCGAAGCTGGAGACAAATTCGGGCGCGTCGTCCAAGTGCAGATAATGCTTGATGTCGGCACGCGTGGCCGCATCGGCGGTAGCGGTCAGGGCGATGCGCGGGACGTTCGGATAGCGTTCGGCAAGGATGCCGAGCTGTCGGTATTCGGGGCGGAAATCGTGTCCCCATTGACTGACGCAATGCGCCTCGTCAATGGCAAACAGGCTGACGGTTTGTTGGTCGAGAAAACGTAAAAAGCGGTCGGTAACCAAGCGTTCCGGCGCAACATAAAGCAGTTTCAGACGGCCTTGGGCAAGCTTGTCGGCAATCTCGCGCGCCTCATCTGCCGATGTGCCGCTGTTGACTGCCGCCGCTTCGATGCCGGCGGCGTGCAGGTTTGCCACTTGGTCGTTCATCAGCGCAATCAGCGGCGATACGACAACCGCCACGCCTTCGCGCATCAGCGCGGGAATCTGGTAACACAAAGACTTGCCACCGCCCGTCGGCATCAGCACCGTCAAACTGCCGCCGCCTGCCAAAGTATTGATGACAGCCTCCTGCCTGCCGCGAAATTCGGGATAGCCGAATACTTCGTGCAAAATCTGTTTGGCGGTGGGTCGGTGCGTCATTGTTCCGTGTCCGGTAAAGGGTGTTGGTCGGTCGGCGGCAATATGCCGTCTGAAATCGGGATTTAGAAGAGTTTGCCCACTTCCGCCTCAATATCGCCGGCACGCATGAACGTTTCGCCGATCAGGAAGGTGTGCACGCCGCGCGACCGCATAAATTCCACATCCGCCTTACCCGTAATGCCGCTTTCGGTAACGACGGTTTTGCCTTCCAGCGCGGGCAGCAGCGACAGGGTTTGGTCGAGGGAGACTTCAAAAGTCCGCAGGTTGCGGTTGTTTACGCCCCACAGCGGCGTGGTCAGGTTGCGGCATTTTTCCAATTCGGTTTCGTCGTGCAGCTCGAGCAGGACGGTCATGCCCAATTCGTGCGCCACCGCTTCAAAGCGTTCCAATTGTTCCTGTTCCAGTGCGGCGGCAATCAGCAGGACGGCATCCGCCCCCCATGCGCGCGCTTGATAAACCTGGTATTCGTCGATGATGAAGTCTTTGCGCAGCACGGGCAGTGATACGGCTTCGCGCGCCTGTTTGAGGTATTCGGGCGAACCTTGGAAATAGGGTTCGTCGGTCAGTACGGACAAACACGCCGCCCCGGCGTTTTCATAGGCGCGGGCAATCTCGGCAGGGCGGAAGTCGGGGCGGATTAGCCCCTTGCTCGGGCTTGCCTTTTTGATTTCGGCAATGACGGCGGGCAGGTTTAGGCGGTGTTTGCCGCGTATCGAATCGATGAAGCTGCGGACGGGTGGCGCGTTTTCGGCAAGCGTGCGGATGTGTTCGGGGGAAACGGCGGCTTTTTGGGCGGCAACTTCCTGTGCTTTGGTGGCAAGGATTTTATTGAGGATGTCGGTCATATCGTGTTCCGTATTTGTCCGGGGAAAGGGGGAATATTAGCATCAAACCGTTAACGCCTGTTTGTGCGGAAGCTGTCGAAATAGGACAGGACGGTCTGCGGCAGCCATTGCAGGTGCAGCCTGCCGCCGGTGCTGCTGACAAAGCCGACATGACCACCGTGTGCAGGTTGGAACAGGGTAACGGCTTCGGACACTTCGTCTGCGCGGGGCAGCGCTTCGGGCGGCAGGAAGGGGTCGTTGGCGGCATTGAGCAGGAGCAGCGGTTTGGCAACGTGTTTGAGCAGCGGTTTGCAGGAAGTTCGGCGGTAGTAGTCGTGCCGGTCGGCAAAGCCGTGCAGCGGTGCGGTGAAGCGGTCGTCAAACTCACCCAGTGTTTTGCACCCTGCGGCAAATGCCGTCTGAAAACCTTGGAGCGACCGTGTTTTGGGTATCAGGGTGCGGAGGAAGTAGCGCGTGTAGAGCAGCCGCGTGATGCCGCTGTCGAAGCGTCTGCCTGCCGCCTCTGCATCGACGGGGGCGGAGATGGCGGCGGCGGCTTGCGGCAGCGCGTTTTCGCCCTGTTCGCCCAAATATTTTGCCAGCGCGTTGCCGCCCAGCGATACGCCGACGGCGTATATTTCCCGGTAACGCGCGGCGAGCGTGTCCAAAGCAAAGGCGATTTCGGCAGTATCGCCCAAGTGGTAGAACACCGGGGCGGTGTTGGCAATGCCGCCGCAGCTGCGGAAATGGACGACTGCGCCGTGCCAACCGCGATCGCGTACCGCAAGCATCAGTTCGACCGCGTAATGGCTGCCACTGCCGCCCTCCAAACCGTGAAACAGCACGACCAGCGGCGCATCGGGCGAAATGCCGTCTGAAAAGTCGTAGGCGACTTTGGTTTTACCCGTGCTGTCGGGAAGCAGCTCGCGGCGGTATGCAGGTGCGGGGCGTTGCAGGAATTTGGCGGCAATCGTGTCGGCATTGCCGTTGCGGAGGAAAAACGGTGTGTCCGGCGGTGTCAGAATCATAAGGTATCGGTTTTTCTGTTTTCAGACGGCATTGATGATGCGGCAGCCCGTCCGGTCGGTGCGGACGCGGGGGATGCGCGCCCGAATATAGGCGCGGAAAAAGCGTTTTCCGAAAAAGGATATCGGCATCGGTCAGCTTTCCACGCGTTTGAAATGGCGCGGACGGAAGCCCAAAGCCGCCAGAGATGCGAAATACAGTCCGCCGCCGACGGCAATCAGGATGCAGAGCTGCCCCGCTTTCCGCATTCCGCCGGCGTGTGTCCAGTCGAACGGCAGCCAGATTTGGGCGGCATACAGGCCGCCTCCCATCATGGCGAGCGAGAGCAGCATTTTTGCTAAGAACGCTGCCCAACCCTTGCCAGGTTGGTAAATACCGTGTTTGCGCAACAGGTAAAACAATAATCCGGCATTGATACACGCGCCCAGACCGATGGCAAGCGAAAGTCCGACGTGTTTCAGTGGGCCGATAAAGGCAAGGTTCATCAACTGCGTGCAGATGAGCGTAAAGATGGCGATTTTAACGGGCGTTTTGATGTTTTGCCGCGCATAGAAGCCGGGTGCCAACACTTTAATCATGATCAAACCGATTAAACCGAAAGAATAGGCAATCAGCGCATGTTGTGTCATCTGCGCGTCAAACAGCGTGAATTCGCGGTACATGAACAAGGTTGCCACCAGCGGGAACGACAACACCGCCAGTCCGACCGCCGCCGGCAGCGTCAGCAGCATGCACAGGCGCAAACCCCAGTCGAGCAGGGCGGAAAACTGTTCCGTATCTTGGTTTGCCGAGTGTTTGGACAAAGTCGGCAGCAAAATCGTACCGAGTGCCGCCCCCAGCACGCCGCTGGGCAGCTCCATCATGCGGTCGGCGTAATACATCCATGAAACGCTGCCCGATTGCAGATAAGACGCGAAAATCGTGTTAATCACCAAAGAAATCTGCGCCACGCTCACGCCCAAAATCGCAGGCGCCATCTGTTTCATGACGCGGTTGACCGCCGCATCTTTGAAATTCAGTTTGGGCAGTTTCAAAAAACCCAGTTTTGCCAGCCAGGGCAGTTGGAAGCCGAGTTGCAAAATGCCGCCGACAAAGACCGCCCATGCCAGTGCGGTAACGGGCGGATCGAAATACGGCACGAAAAACAGCGCGAATACGATAAACGACACGTTCAGGAACGTGGGCGTAAACGCCGGAATGCTGAATTTATGATAGGAATTAAGTACCGAGCCGACAAAAGAGGAAAGTGAAATCAATAAGATATAAGGAAACGTAATCCGCAGCAAATCGATAGAGAGCTGAAATTTGTCGGCATCTTTGGCAAAACCGGGTGCGGAAACATAAATTACCCAAGGCGCGGCAAGTATGCCCAGCGCGGTAACGATGACCAGTACAAACGACAGCATCCCCGCCACATGGCGGATAAAAGCCTCCGTCGCCTCTTTAGAACGCGTTTCCTTATATTCCGCCAGAATCGGCACAAACGCTTGGGCAAACGCCCCCTCCGCAAACACGCGGCGCAGCAGGTTGGGCAGTTTGAACGCGACAAAAAACGCATCCGTCGCCATGCCTGCGCCGAATGCCCGCGCAATGACCGTATCGCGCACAAATCCCAAAACGCGCGACACCATCGTCAGGCTGCCGACTTTTGCCAAAGCTCCAAGCATATTCATCATTGTTCCTCAACAGTCGTACCCGTTTGGGGCAACGGCGCGTATTGTACGACAGAAACCGCTTCAGACGGCATAGGGTTTGATGCCGTCTGAAGCGGTTTCCCGAAACGAAAGCTTCCTTTTCCGGCGGCAAACTGTATCAACACGCGGAAATGCAATAAAATAGCCGGATTCCGATTGATTTCCAATCATCCATTTCCAACATCACGGAGAGCCGTATGAAATCCAGACACCTCGCCCTCGGCGTTGCCGCCCTGTTCGCCCTTGCCGCGTGCGACAGCAAAGTCCAAACCAGCGTCCCCGCCGACAGCGCGCCTGCCGCTTCGGCAGCCGCCGCCCCAGCAGGGCTGGTCGAAGGGCAAAACTACACCGTCCTTGCCAACCCGATTCCGCAACAGCAGGCAGGCAAAGTCGAAGTGCTCGAATTTTTCGGCTACTTCTGTCCGCACTGCGCCCACCTCGAACCGGTTTTGAGCAAACACGCCAAGTCTTTTAAAGACGATATGTACCTGCGTACCGAACACGTCGTCTGGCAGAAAGAAATGCTGCCGCTGGCACGCCTTGCCGCCGCCGTCGATATGGCTGCTGCCGAAAGCAAAGATGTGGCGAACAGCCATATTTTCGATGCGATGGTTAATCAGAGAATTAAGCTGCAAGAGCCGGAAGTCCTCAAAAAATGGCTGGGTGAACAAACCGCCTTTGACGGCAAAAAAGTCCTTGCCGCCTACGAATCTCCCGAAAGCCAGGCGCGTGCCGACAAAATGCAGGAGCTGACCGAAACCTTCCAAATCGACGGTACGCCCACGGTTATCGTCGGCGGCAAATATAAAGTCGAATTTGCCGACTGGGAATCCGGTATGCACACCATCGACCTTTTGGCGGACAAAGTGCGCGAAGAACAAAAAGCCGCGCAGTAAGCCTATCTGAAAAATGCCGTCTGAACCCGATTTCAGGTTCAGACGGCATTTTTAGTTTCAAGCGTTCGGAGGGCTGTTTCTTAGAACGTGAAACCCGTTTCCAGTTCTTCATCGCCGACCAAATCGACCAGCAGCGCGTAGAGCGGGGCGAGTTCGGCATAACGGCGCGATACGCGGCGCAGATAGTTTAAGAAACGCGGAATTTCGGGACGGTATTTGTCTTTGCCGTCGCGGTAGTACAGGCGTGCGAAGATGCCTGCAACCTTCAAGTGCCGCTGCACGCCCATCCATTCGAACCAGCGGTAAAACTCGTCAAACGCTTCGGGGACGGGCAGGCCGGCAGCCCGCGCCTTTTCCCAGTAGCGGATAACCAAGTCCAAGACAAATTCTTCTTCCCATTCGATAAAGGCATCGCGCAACAGCGACACCAAATCGTAGGAAATCGGGCCGTAAAGCGCGTCTTGGAAGTCTAAAACGCCCGGCCTGCCGCGCGTCAGCATCAGGTTGCGGACGATAAAGTCGCGGTGCACATAGACTTTGGGCTGCGCCAACAGGGGCGGCAGCAGCGTATCGACAGTCTGCTGCCAAAGTTGGCGTTGTTTGAATGTTAATTTGCGTCCCAATTCTTTTGCGACAAACCATTCCGGGAACAGGTTGATTTCGCGCAGCATCGTTTCACGGTCATATTCGGGCAAAACCCCTTCACAGCTTGCCTTCTGCAATTCGACCAGCTCGCCGATGGCCTCCAGCAGCAGCGCTTTGTGCGCCGTTTCGCCCTGTTCCTGAAGCATCGCGGTTAAAAACGTCGTATTGCCCAAGTCGTTCAATACCACAAACCCCAAATCCGCGTCCGCGTGCAATATCTGCGGCACATTGACCATGTCAAACAGTTTCTGCACTTTCAAATAAGGTGCGACACTCATCTTGTCGGGCGGCGCATCCATGCAGATGACGCTGCTGCCGTCTGAAAACGTTGCACGGAAATAGCGGCGGAAATCAGCATCCGCCGCCGCAAAGGCCAGTTCGAAACTGCGGCCGGGATAGACGGTCTGAAGCCAATTTTTCAGTTCGATTTGTCGTTGCATAACAGTACTAAAGCATTTCAGGTTACAATAAACGCTATTCTAACTGGCAAACCGACCTGAGGGGCAATTTTGGCTCGTTTATTTTCACTCAAACCACTGGTGCTGGCATTGGGCTTCTGCTTCGGCACGCATTGTGCTGCCGATACCGTTGCGGCGGAAGAGGCGGACGGGCGTGTCGCAGAAGGTGGCGCGCAGGGCGCGTCCGAATCCGCACAAACTTCCGATTTGACCCTCGGCTCGACCTGCCTGTTTTGCAGTAACGAAAGCGGCAGCCCCGAGAGAACCGAAGCTGCCGTCCAAGGCAGCGGCGAAGCATCCATCCCCGAAGACTATACGCGCATTGTCGCCGACAAGGTGGAAGGGCAGTCGCAGGTCAAGGTACGCGCGGAAGGAAGCGTTATCATCGAACGGGACGGCGCAGTCCTCAATACCGATTGGGCGGATTACGACCAGTCGGGCGACACCGTTACCGTAGGCGACCGGTTCGCCCTCCAACAGGACGGTACGCTGATTCGGGGCGAAACCCTGACCTACAATCTCGAGCAGCAGACCGGCGAAGCGCACAACGTCCGCATGGAAACCGAACAAGGCGGACGGCGGCTGCAAAGCGTCAGCCGCACCGCCGAAATGTTGGGCGAAGGGCATTACAAACTGACGGAAACCCAATTCAACACCTGTTCCGCCGGCGATGCCGGCTGGTATGTCAAGGCAGCCTCTGTCGAAGCCGATCGGGAAAAAGGCATAGGCGTTGCCAAACACGCCGCCTTCGTGTTCGGCGGCGTTCCTATTTTCTACACCCCTTGGGCGGACTTCCCGCTTGACGGCAACCGCAAAAGCGGTCTGCTCGTTCCCTCCCTGTCCACCGGTTCAGACGGCATTTCCCTTTCCGTTCCCTATTATTTCAATCTCGCCCCCAACTTCGATGCCACCTTCGCCCCCGGCATTATCGGCGAACGCGGCGCGGTTTTTGACGGACAGATCCGTTACCTGCGTCCCGATTACAGTGGACAGACCGACCTGACCTGGCTGCCGCACGACAAGAAAAACGGCAGGAACAACCGCTATCAGGCGAAATGGCAGCACCGGCACGATATTTCCGACACACTTCAGGCGGGTGTCGATTTCAACCAAGTCTCCGACAGCGGCTACTACCGCGACTTTTACGGCAGCGAAGAAATCGCCGGCAACGTCAACCTCAACCGACGCGTATGGCTGGATTACAGCAGCAAGGCGGCTGGCGGCATTTTGAACGTCGGATTGTCGGCACAAAAATACCAGACGCTGGCAAACCAAAACGGCTACAAAGACAAACCGTATGCCCTGATGCCGCGCCTTTCCGCAGATTGGCATAAAAACGCAGGCAGGGCGCAAATCGGCGTGTCCGCACAATTTACCCGCTTCAGCCACGACAGCCGCCAAGACGGCAGCCGCCTCGTCGTCTATCCCGACATCAAATGGGATTTCAGCAACAGCTGGGGCTACGTCCGTCCCAAACTCGGACTGCACGCCACCTATTACAGCCTCAACCGCTTCGGCAGCCAAGAAGCCCGACGCGTCAGCCGCACTCTGCCCATCGTCAATATCGACAGCGGCATGACCTTCGAACGCAATACGCGGATGTTCGGCGGCGGAGTCCTGCAAACCCTCGAGCCGCGCCTGTTCTACAACTACATTCCTGCCAAATCCCAAAACGACCTGCCCAATTTCGATTCGTCGGAAAGCAGTTTCGGCTACGGGCAGCTCTTCCGCGAAAACCTCTATTACGGCAACGACCGCATCAACGCCGCCAACAGCCTTTCCGCCGCCGTACAGAGCCGGATTTTGGACGGCGCGACGGGGGAGGAGCGTTTCCGCGCCGGCATCGGTCAGAAATTCTATTTCAAGGATGATGCGGTGATGCTTGACGGCAGCGTCGGCAAGAACCCGCGCAGCCGTTCCGACTGGGTGGCATTCGCCTCCGGCGGCATCGGCAGCCGCTTCATCCTCGACAGCAGCATCCACTACAACCAAAACGACAAACGCGCCGAGAACTACGCCGTCGGTGCAAGTTACCGTCCCGTACAGGGCAAAGTGCTGAACGCCCGCTACAAATACGGGCGCAACGAAAAAATCTACCTGAAGTCCGACGGTTCCTATTTTTATGACAAACTCAGCCAGCTCGACCTGTCCGCACAATGGCCGCTGACGCGCAACCTGTCTGCCGTCGTCCGCTACAACTACGGTTTTGAAGCCAAAAAACCGATAGAAATGCTTGCCGGTGCAGAATACAAAAGCAGTTGCGGCTGCTGGGGCGCGGGCGTGTACGCCCAACGCTACGTTACCGGCGAAAACACCTACAAAAACGCCGTCTTCCTCACCCTGCACCTGAAAGACTTGAGCAATGTCGGCAAAAACCCCGCAGACAGGATGGATGTCGCCGTTCCCGGCTACATCCCCGCCCACTCTCTTTCCGCCGGACGCAACAAACGGCCCTGACCGTCGGAAACCCGGCAGGAGCACCGTTCCTGCACAAGACGGCATTCCACCGACAACCCCAAACCCGCCATCAAAGGCAGGATTCAAAAGATAAGGAAAGAATGATGAAAATCAAAGCCCTGATGATTGCCGCCGCATTGCTGGCAGCAGCCGATGTCCACGCCGCACCGCAAAAGGCAAAAACCGCACCTGCCAAAGCGGTCAAAGCTGCCGCCACGGCGCAAAAAGAAGCCGCACCCGCACAACAGCAGGGCGGTATCCGCTTTTCAGACGGCATTGCCGCCGTTGCCGACAACGAAGTCATCACCAACCGCCGGCTTGCCGAAGCCGTTGCCGAAGCCGAAGCCACCCTGCCCAAAGACGCACAGATAAGCGAATCCGAGCTGTCCAGACAGGTGCTGATGCAGCTGGTCAACCAATCCCTGATCGTACAGGCGGGCAAACGCCGCAACATTCAGGCAAGTGAGGCAGAAATTGCCGCCGTCGTCGCGCAAAACCCCTCGCTTAAAAACCTGTCTGCCGAACAACGCCGCGAGCTTGCCGACAACATCATTGCCGAAAAAGTCCGCCAGCAGGCAGTGATGCAAAACAGCCGCGTGAGCGAAGCTGAAATTGACGCCTTCCTCGAGCAGGCGCAGAAACAAGGCATCACACTGCCCGAAGGCGAGCCGATGCGCCAATACCGCGCCCAACACATCCTGATTAAGGCCGACAGCGAAAACGCCGCTGTCGGTGCAGAAAGCACCATCCGCAAAATTTACGACCAGGCTCGCAACGGCACGGATTTCGCAGGTTTGGCACGCCGATATTCCCAAGACGAGAGCGCGGGCAATGGAGGCGATTTGGGCTGGTTTGCCGACGGCGTGATGGTTCCCGCCTTTGAAGAAACCGTCCGCAGCCTCAAACCCGGCCAAGTCAGCGCGCCCGTACGCACCCAGTTCGGCTGGCACATCATCAAGCTGAACGAAGTACGCGAGGCCGGCACGCCTCAGGAACGCGTCCGCAACGCCGTGCGTCAGTATATTTTCCAACAGAAGGCGGAGCGTGCGACCGCCGACCTGTTGCGCGACCTGCATTCCGGCGCGTACATCGACATCCGCTGAAACGGTTTGAATCAAAAAGCCATACCGATCGGCAAAAATCCGGGCGGTATGGCTTTTTTGAATTTCAAGTTACTTTTACACCGTCATTCGTCATTCCCGCGAAAGCGGGAATCTAGGACGTAGAATCTAAAGAAACCGTTTTATCCGATAAGTTTCTGTGCCGAAGGGTCTGGATTCCCGCTTTCGCGGGAATGACGGCATATCGGTTTCCGTGCGGACAGACCTAGACTCCCATTTGCGCGGGAATGACGGCATATCGGTTTCGGTGAGGACAAACCTAGATTCCCATCTGCGCAGGAATGACGGGATTTTAGATTGCGGGTATTTATCAGGAATGACGATTTAAAAGTTGCCTGAAACCTAAAAGCAACTGAAACGCAAAAACCAAATCCGCGCCTGCTGGGGAATGATGAAACAAAGAAGGCAGAAGTAAGGAATCAGGATTTTTTCCTTGAATCTGCGAAAATTATTCAGTAATTGAATGTTATTGTTTTACAATGCAGGCTTACGGTTGGGAAGCATATTTTCCGCATAAGTTGGAAAATGGCTGATTAATCGTAATTTCACGCTTTCTATTATATTAAACATAGGAATTTTAATGATGAAAAAATTATTGGCACCATCAGTGCTTTCCCTGCTGGTAATCGCGGGGGGTAGTTTCTAGCTACTCGCTTGCAGCGACGAATTCTAATGAGACTTCGGTTGTTGCAACAAATGACGGAAAAACGGCAGATGCTGAAAACAAAAAACTGAAACGCGGTTTGGCGGCACAAGCCGCGTTAAGCGGTTTATTCCAACCCTACTCTGTCGGCAAGGCAAACGTTACCGCCGCTGTGGGCGGTTATCGGTCGCAATCCGCATTTGCCGTCGGTGTCGGTTACCGTTACAACGAAAAATTTGCAACAAAAGCAGGATTTGCCTTTGCACCCGGCGGCGGTGTGGCTTATCACGCCGGTGTCAATTTCGAATGGTAAGTGCCTCTAAATATTTAGCGGTAAAACATACGCTTATTAAACGGTAAGCGTGCAGGCAATGCCGTCTGAAACCTGAAACAGGCTTCAGACGGCATTTTGACGCACGAAATCGGCAGATATGACGGAAATAGGCAATACCTATCTTGTCATTTCAAAATTTCAAAATCACGGCGTTATCCGAAATCATAATCATCTCTCCGCTGTCATTCCCGCGCAGGCGGGAATCTAGGACGCGGAATCTAAAGAAACCCTTTATCCGATAAGTTTCTGTGCCGAAGGGTCTGGATTCCCGCTTTCGCGGGAATGACGATTTAGAAGTTACACGAAACTCAAAAAAAAACGAAACCAAACGAACCGGATTCCCGCTTTTACGAGAATGACGGGATTTTGGGTTGTGGTAATTTATCGAGAAAACAGAAACCTCTATGCCGTCATTCCCGCACAGGCGGGAATCCGGTTATTCAAAACCGCAGAGATTTATCCGAAGCAATAACAATCTTTCCATCGTCATTCCCGCGAAAGCGGGAATCTAGAAACGAAAAGTAACAGGAATTTATCGGGAATGGCTGGAGTTTAAAGGACTGGATTCCCGCTTTCGCGGGAATGACGGCGCATAAGTTCCCGTGCGGACAGACCTAGATTCCCACCTGCATGGGAATGACGGGATTTTAGATTGCGGGTATTTATCGGGAATGGCGGTTTGGAAGTTCACTGAAACGCAAAAACAACGGAAACCCAAAAAACCGGATTCCCGACTGTGGGAATGATGAGATTCGGGTTTCTGTTTTTGCCGGAGTTTGCCGCATCACGGCTTCAGACGGCATTGCCTGACGTTTGCCCGGAGGGTGCGGCTGCCTTGATGTAGTTGAGCGAGACAAACTGCTTCTCGGCATCTAATTCAGTGATTTTGAACAATGCCTGCGATTTGGGCAGTGCGTCAAACGGAATACCGGTCGCGCGGGTTACCAGCGGCAGGCCTTCGATGCGGACGAGGTCTTCTTTCAGAATCGTCGCGGTCAGTTCGCTGATGCCTTGCTGTTGCAGGTAAACCAGACTCCAGTAGGCTTCCATTTGGCGTTGGAAGTCGGCGTAGGCTGTATAGGCGGCATCGAAGTCGCGCAGCGCGGCGAAAAGCTCGGCATCGCTGTTTTGATACAGCGGCTCGGCAGAGTCGTCTATCAGGCTGATCAGCTGCTTTTGGTTGATGTAGTCGGCGGCGCGGCGCAGCGGCGAGGTAAACCAGCCGTAATGTTGCACGCCCATGCCGATGTGCGGCTCAGATTTGGTACTCATGCGCACTTTGCCTGCCGGTTGGACGCGGAAAAGGCCGGGCAGCTCGTTTTCGTCCAGCATTTGCGCCCAAGTGCTGTTGGCCAAAATCATCATCTCGCTGACCAGCGTATCGATGGGCGAACCGCGTTCGCGGCGGACGACGGAGACTTTGTCTTCTTCATCCAATTCGATGCTGTAATCGTATTGCGGTGCGCGGTCGGGTTCGTATTTGCCGCGCGCTTTTTGCAGGGTGATGGAGAATTGGTGGAACCAAATCAGGTCTTGATGATGGGCGAACATCATTTCGCCGGCTTCGTCCAAGCCGGCTTCGGCGTTGAAATGCGGCTCGATGGTTTGGATGCGCAGGTTTTCGGCGATGTTGACGGCTTCGATTTTACAGGTCGGTTCGCCGGCGTTGAACTCGCCGTCCACATCGAAATAAATGCTGACGGCAGGGCGGTGTGCGCCTGCATCAAGGCTGAACGCGGCAATCCAGTTTTCGGGCAGCATCGTGATTTTGCCGCCGGGGAAATAAACCGTGCTCAAGCGTTCCATGATGTTTTTTTCCATTTTGTCGCCTTGTTTAATGGCAAGCGACGGCGCGGCGATGTGGATGCCGACGCGTTTTATGCCATTGCCCAAATCGGTCAGGCTTAAGGCATCGTCCACTTCGGTAGTCGATTCGTCGTCAATGGAAAAGGCGGTAACGTCGGCTTTGGGCAAGTCGGGCATTTCAGGAAGCGGAAGGTCGGGGAAGCCTGTTCCTTTTGGGAAATATTTGATTTCAAACCCGTCTTGCAGGTATTGGGGTATGGACGTAATGCCGCCCGTTTTTTTCGCCAGTTCGTAGGCGGAGGTTTTCAGCGCGTCGGCGGCTTTGGTAAAGGCTTTGTAGGTTAGCGACTGCTTGTCGGGCGCGTGCAGGATGGTTTTCAAATCCGCCGCGATTTCAGACGGCATCTCGCCGCGTTTCAAGGCTTCCGCCCAAGCGTCGATTTGCGCGTCTTGTTGTTTTTTGCGTTCGATGGCGGCAAGCGCTTGTTTTAAGGTTTCTTCGGGCGCGGCTTTGAACACGCCTTTGGCTTTTTTGTAGAAATACATCGGCGCGGCGTACAGCGCAATCAAAGTCGCCGCCAGCTCGGTTTTGGTCGGCGCATGGCCGTAATATTCTTCGGCGATGGCTTCGGCGGTAAATTCCTCTTTGCCGCATACTTCCCACAATAAATCGGTGTCGATGTCCGCCGCCTGTGCCTGCGCGTTTTCCAAAAACGCCGCCATATCGCCGTCGAACTCGGTAAAGACGTTGTTCGCCTTCACTTTGGTGCGTTTGCCGTGTGGGGTATCGACTTGGTAGGTAGCGTCGTTTTTTTGGACGATGGCGGCGACTTTGAATTGGCCGGATTCTTCGTAAAAAATATTCATTTTTCGGATTTTTCTGTGGAAACTCAAGCGGGCGATTTTAGCAGATTACCGAAAATGCCGTCTGAAAAAGGTTGGGGGAGGGTTGGCGCGGCTTTGCGGTGCTTGCGTTATAGTGGATTAAATTTAAACCAGTACGGCGTTGCCTCGCCTTGCCGTACTATTTGTACTGTCTGCGGCTTCGTCGCCTTGTCCTGATTTAAATTTAATCCACTATACGTTTTTGACGGGGTACAATCGCCGTTTTTAAACGGAGGACGGAATGGAGAATGTAAACCCCGTGCCGGAACAGGCGCGTTACGAAGCGGAACGGCGGCAGGCGGAAGAGGCGTTGGCGGGCGTGTTTCCGGCAGTCAGTATCTTCGGCAGCGCGCGCACGCCGCAGAATCAAACGGATTATGCGTTTGCCTGCCGTCTGGCGCGGCGGCTGTCGGATTTGGGCATTGCTGTCATTTCGGGCGGCGGGCCGGGGATTATGGAGGCGGCAAACAAGGGCGCGTTTGCCGGAAAATCGGTTTCGGTGGGGCTGAACATTGTCCTGCCGCACGAGCAGAAGCCGAATCCGTATCAGGACATCGCCTTACGCTTTTCCCGTTTTGCCGAACGCAAGGCGGTGTTTTTCCGCTATTCCCAAGCATATGTCGTGATGCCGGGCGGCTTCGGGACGCTGGACGAATTGTTTGAAATCCTGACCTTGGTGCAGACGGGCAAAGTGCCGCCGCGTCCGGTCGTTTTGGTTGGAAAGGCGTTTTGGTCGGGCTTGGCGGAGTGGATAAACGCGCAGCTTTTGGCGCGCGGTCTGATTTCTGAAGGGGCAGCCTCTTTGTTCGCCATATCGGACGACGAAGATGAAATCGTTGCGTATCTGTCGGAACACGGGCTTCAGACGGCATAGCGTCCCGAGAGTGATGTATAATTGCAAACAATTTAACAATTTTTGATGTCTTTTCCGAACAGGATGCCGATATGATCAACCCCATCGCCTCGCTTTCCCCTTTAGACGGCCGTTATGTCCAATCCGTTGAAGCATTGCGCCCGATTTTTTCAGAGTACGGCCTGATGAAGGCGCGCGTCAAAGTCGAATTAAACTGGCTCAAAGCCCTTGCCGCCGAGCCTAAGATTGCAGAAGTTCCTGCTTTCAGCGATTTTACGCTTGCCGAAATCGACACGGTGATTGAAAACTTTTCATTGGAAGACGCGGCCGCCGTCAAAGCCATCGAAGCCACGACCAATCATGATGTCAAAGCCATCGAATATTGGCTGAAAAAACGTTTTGCCGAAGTGCCGGAAGTCGCCGCTGCCAGCGAGTTCATCCACTTTGCCTGCACCAGCGAAGATATCAACAACCTGTCCCACGCCCTGATGCTGCAAGAGGCGCGCGAAACCGTCATCCTGCCCAAACTTGCCGAAATTATCGGCAAACTCACCGCTATGGCGCACGATCTTGCCGCCGTCCCGATGATGAGCCGCACGCATGGCCAGCCCGCCACGCCGACCACTTTGGGCAAAGAAATCGCCAATGTCGTGTACCGCCTGCAACGCCAGTTCAAAAACCTGCAAGCGCAAGAATTCCTCGGCAAAATTAACGGCGCGGTCGGCAACTACAACGCCCACATGGTCGCCTATCCCGATGTGGATTGGGAAGCACACTGCCGCAACTTCGTCGAAATCGGTCTCGGTCTGACCTTCAACCCCTACACCATTCAAATCGAGCCGCACGACTATATGGCGGAGTTTTTCCAAACCCTCAGCCGCATCAACACGATTCTCATCGACTTTAACCGCGACGTTTGGGGTTATATTTCATTGGGTTACTTCAAACAAAAAGTCAAAGCGGGCGAAGTCGGCTCTTCCACCATGCCGCACAAAGTCAACCCCATCGACTTTGAAAACTCCGAAGGCAACCTCGGTATGGCCAACGCCGTATTGGGCTTTTTGGCGGAAAAACTGCCGATTTCCCGCTGGCAGCGCGACCTGACCGACAGCACCGTCCTGCGCAATATGGGCGTGGGCGTGGGCTATGCCGTGTTGGGTTTTGCCGCCCACCTGCGCGGTCTGAACAAGCTCGAACCCAACCCTGCCGTGCTTGCCGCCGATTTGGATGCCACTTGGGAGCTGCTCGCCGAGCCGATTCAAACCGTAATGCGTCGTTACGGCGTGGCCAATCCTTACGAGAAGCTGAAAGACCTGACGCGCGGTAAAGACGGCATTACGCCCGAAGTGCTGAAAGGCTTTATCGGATCGCTGGAAATCCCTACCGAAGCCAAAGCCAAATTGCTTGAGCTGACCCCCGCGTTGTATGTGGGCAAGGCTGAAGCGTTGGCGAAACGGATTTGAGCGTTTACTGAAACCGATGCCGTCTGAACGCGCGTTCAGACGGCATTTTTAAGATAACGGGACATACGGGGGCGATATTTATGCAAGCTGTCCGATACAGGCCGGAAATTGACGGATTACGGGCTGTCGCCGTGCTATCCGTCATTATTTTCCACCTGAATAACCGTTGGCTGCCCGGAGGATTCCTGGGGGTGGACATTTTCTTTGTCATCTCGGGATTCCTCATTACCGGCATCATTCTTTCTGAAATACAGAACGGTTCTTTTTCTTTCCGGGGTTTTTATACCCGCAGGATTAAGCGGATTTACCCTGCCTTTATTGCGGCCGTGTCGCTGGCTTCGGTGATTGCCTCTCAAATCTTCCTTTACGAAGATTTCAACCAAATGCGGAAAACCGTGGAGCTTTCTGCGGTTTTCTTGTCCAATATTTATCTGGGGTTTCAGCAGGGGTATTTCGATTTGAGTGCCGACGAGAACCCCGTACTGCATATCTGGTCTTTGGCGGTAGAGGAACAGTATTACCTCCTGTATCCCCTTTTGCTGATATTTTGCTGCAAAAAAACCAAATCGCTACGGGTGTTGT
Organism: Neisseria maigaei; assembly: GCF_958267405.1. Taxonomy (NCBI): domain Bacteria; kingdom Pseudomonadati; phylum Pseudomonadota; class Betaproteobacteria; order Neisseriales; family Neisseriaceae; genus Neisseria; species Neisseria maigaei. The sequence goes on from NZ_CATQFT010000002.1 coordinate 126,141, forward strand.
GCCACATCAGCATCATCCTGTTTTTGATTTTGACTGCCTCATCGTTTTTGCCAAGCGGGTTTTATACCGACATCCTCAACCAACCCAATACTTATTACCTTTCGACACTGAGGTTTCCCGAGCTGTTGGCAGGTTCGCTGTTGGCGGTTTACGGGCAAACGCAAAACGGCAGACGGCAAACAGAAAATGGAAAACGGCAGTTGCTTTCATTACTCTGCTTCGGCGCATTGCTTGCCTGCCTGTTCGTGATTGACAAACATAATCCGTTTATCCCGGGAATTACTTTGCTCCTTCCCTGCCTGCTGACGGCGCTGCTTATCCGGAGTATGCAATACGGGACGCTTCCGACCCGCATCCTGTCGGCAAGCCCCATCGTATTTGTCGGCAAAATCTCTTATTCCCTATACCTGTACCATTGGATTTTTATTGCCTTCGCCCATTACATTACAGGCGACAAACAGCTCGGACTGCCTGCCGTATCGGCGGTTGCCGCATTGACGGTCGGATTTTCCCTGTTGAGCTATTATTTGATTGAACAGCCGCTTAGAAAACGGAAGATGACCTTCAAAAAGGCATTTTTCTACCTCTATCTTGTCCCGTCCCTGATACTGGTCGGCTATAACCTGTACGCGAGGGGGATATTGAAACAGGAACACCTCCGCCCGCTGCCCGGCGCGCCCCTTGCTGTGGAAAATCATTTCTCGGAAACCGTCCTGACCCTCGGCGATTCGCACGCCGGACACCTGCGGGGTTTTCTGGATTATGTCGGCAGCCGGGAAGGGTGGAAAGCCAAAATCCTGTCCCTCGATTCGGAGTGTTTGGTTTGGGTGGATACGAAATTGGCAGACAACCAGCTATGTCGAAAATACTGGGATGAAGTTGAAAAAGCCGAAGCCGTTTTCATTGCCCAATTCTATGATTTGAGGATGGGCGGACAGCCCGTGCCGAGATTTGAAGCGCAATCTTTCCTGATACCCGGGTTCCAAGCCCGATTCAGGGAAACCGTCAAGAGGATTGCCGCCGTCAAACCCGTATATGTTTTTGCGAATAATGCATCAATCAGCCGTTCGCCCTTGAGGGAGGAAAAATTGAAAAGATTTGCCGCAAACCAATACCTCCGCCCCATTCAGGCTATGGGCGACATCGGCAAGAGCAATCAGGCGGTTTTTGATTTGATTAAAGATATTCCCAATGTGCATTGGGTGGACGCACAGAAATACCTGCCCAAAAACACGGTCGAAATACACGGCCGCTATCTTTACGGCGACCAAGACCACCTGACCTATTTCGGTTCTTATTATATGGGGCGGGAATTTCACAAACACGAAAGCTTGCTCAAGCATTCACACGGAGGCGCATTGCAGTAGCCTGCCTTCTTGTCGGATATCGCCTTTGGCGGGTTTGCCCTTCGGGGCGGCGGCTTTTATAGTGGATTAACAAAAATCAGGACAAGGCGACGAAGCCGCAGACAGTACAAATAGTACGGCAAGGCGAGGCAACGCTGTACTGGTTTAAATTTAATCCACTATATTTTGCCGTTTTGAGGCCGGGGTCGGGAATAACCGTTTTTTGATGACTTTCCCTCCCTGGCTGTGTCATTAAATTCCCAATTGCCTTTCCAAACTCTCCACCAGATTGTCATCCAGTTTCAAAGCCTGCGACAGACGGGCGAGGAAGACGGTTTCTTTCCGCGACAAATCGGCACATACCAGTCTTGCCGCCAGATAGGCCTCCGCTGCCAACGCCTCATCGTTGCCGACGGAGGCGGCGATGTCTTCGATGCTTGCGGGCAGGCGGTATTCGGCGGCGAGCCATGCGGCAGTTTCGGGGTCTGTGCCGCTTTCCTGTTCGATAGTCCGGCGTTCGGCTTCGTCTATCATGCCGTCTGAAGCAGCGGCGGCTATCATTGCGCGCAATACGGTGCGGTTGTATGTTTCTTCAGTTTCTCCGGCAGGTTGGAAATCGCTTTGTGTTACGGTTGCCCGCCCTTTGTTTTGCTGCCACATCTGATAGCCTCGGTAGGCGAGGTAGCCCAAAGCGGCGGTTGAACCGATTTTGGTAATGGTTTTGCGGTTTTTACCGTTCAGCAGCATGGAGGCGACACCGGCAACCAGCGCGCCTCCGCCAAATGAATTGAGCGGGCTGTCGGAGAATGTGGTGCCTTTTTTTTGAACCGTGCTTAAGACTTGGTTGAGCAGCCGGGTGAAGTTCATGATTTTTCCTTTCTGTTGCGGGAAGGGCGGTATGTTTACCCTATCCTTTTAAACGGTGGCAGGCCGGCTAGTAATTGTTGACCGTACCGCTGTGTTTTGATGCGGTTGTCGAGGATGGTTACGCGGCCGTAGTCTTGTTCGGTGCGGATGAGGCGGCCGACAGCCTGGATGAGTTTGATGCCGGCTTCGGGGACGGTGATTTCAATAAAAGGGTTGCCGCCGCGCTGTTCTATCCAGCGGTTTTGGGTTTTTTCGATGGGGTTGTCCGGCATCGCAAACGGCAGCTTGGCAATGATAACTTGCACGCAGGCGGTGCCGGGCAGGTCGAGGCCTTCGGCAAAACTGTCGAGGCCAAAAATAATGCTGGCTTTGCCTTCGGCAATGGCTTGATGATGCCTTTGTAAAAGAACGGCCTTGGGCAACTCGCCCTGCACAAGCAGAAGCGGCAAGTATTCGTCAGGCAGGCGCAGGGCGACATCCTGCATTTGTTTGCGCGAGGAAAACAGGACGAGTGTGCCGATGGCTTCGGTGGGCGAAATAAGCTTGGGCAGCCATTCGATGATGGCGGCGGTGTGGGCTTCGGGGTCTTTGGGGCTGGCGTATATGGGGGGGATGTAGAGTTCGCCCTGTTTTTCAAAGTCAAAGGGGCTGTTGAGGGCGAGGGTGGTGGTTTCGGGTAGCCATTGTAGCCCGGTTTGACGCAAAATCAGGTTGAAGCTGCCGAGCGATTGCAGGGTAGCCGAAGTCAGCACCGCGCCTGCCGCGCGCCGCCACAGGCTGTTGGCAAGGTGGGACGCGCTGCTGATGGGGCTGGCGTTGAAAATATAGTCGTTTTTGTCGTCGGCGCGGCGGGTTATCCATTTTGCCAGCGGCTCTTCGCCTTCGAGGGGGACGGTGGAGAGCAAATCCCAAACCGCGCTGATTTGTTCGATACGGGCGATAAAAAGGCCGAACTCGCTGGTCAGGCGGTCGAGGAGCGCGCCGTCCTGTTCTTTTTCGCGGCGTGCGGCAGAAAGCGCATCGTTCAGTCCGATAACGTGTTTGAGCAGGCTGCGCGCAGCAATGGCCGTATTGGAAACGGTGGTTTCGAGGCCTTCGGGGATTTTGCCGTCTTCCCACAGCCAAGTCGGTTCGCTGTTGGTTCGTCTGTCGTTTTCAGACGGCCCCATACTTAAAGACGGCTCTTCCGCCAAATGGAACTGCCATTCGTGCAGGCTGTCGAGCAAGGATGCGGCAGCTTCGTCGGCAAGGTTGGCAAGTTCGGCTTTATCGGTAAGCGCGGCAATTTTGCCGGTAAGCTGCGGCAGTTTTTCCAGCGTCCATACGGCAATATTCCATGAATGTTCGGCGGCAAAACGGCTGAGGGCTTTTTTGGGCAGGTGGTGCGCTTCGTCGATGCAATAGAAACTGTTTTCGGGATCAGGCAGAATCACGCCGCCGCCCATGCTGATGTCGGCAAGCAGAAGGTCATGGTTGGCAACGACGACATCGACGGTTTCCAAGACATCGCGTGCCAGGTAAAAAGGGCATTCCGGACGGTTGGGACAGGCGGTTTTCAGGCAGCCGTGGCGGTCGTTGGTCACTTTGAGCCAAATCGCGTCATCGATTTTTTCCGGCCAAGTGTCGCGGTCGCCGTTGAACCGTCGGGCGGAAAATTCGTCGGCGATGTTGCGCAGCAGCTTCAATTCTTCGGGCTTGGGTTTGCTGTCCCACAAGACGGCGGGGGTTTCAAAGCCGAGCAGGTTTTGCTGGGCGTTGCTTTGCGTCAGTTGATAGAGTTTGTAAGGGCAAAGATAACGGCCGCGCCCTTTGGCAAGTGCAAAGGTCAGCTCCAAACCGCTTTTTTCGACCAGAAACGGCAGGTCGCGGTCTACCAACTGCTCCTGCAAGGCAACCGTCGCGCTGCTCACAATCAGCCGTTTGCCGCGCGTCTGCGCCATGATACCGCCCGCAAGCAGGTAGGCAAGCGATTTGCCCACGCCGGTCGGGCCTTCGATTACGGCAATGCTCTCGCCTTCGCGCTTGGGCGGCTCGCCGCCTTCTTCGCGCGTCAACGTCCGCGAAAAAGCGTTGGCAACCGCCGCAATCATTTCCCGCTGCGAAGCACGCGGACGGAAACCTGGCAGGTTTTTGCCGATATTTTGGTAATGGTCGCGGATGGCGTTTTTTTCTAAATCGGTGAGCATGGCGTTTTGTACGGCGGTAGAAGTGGGCTTATTTTAACATTGCATGGAAGTGGTACAATATCGTTGTCGGAATGTGGGTGAGGTGAATCGTGCGGACGTGGTTGGTTTTTTGGTTGCGGCGTTTGAAATACCCGTTGTTGCTTTGGATTGCGGATATGCTGCTGTACCGGTTGTTGGGCGGCGCGGAAATCGAATGCGGCCGTTGCCCTGTACCGCCGATGACGGATTGGCAGCATTTTTTGCTGGCGATGGGAACGGTGTCGGCTTGGGTGGTGGTGATTTGGGCATATCTGATTATTGAAAGTGAAAAAAACGGAAGATATTGAGTCATTCGGACACAATGCCGTCTGAAACGGAAGTTCAGACGGCATTTGTTTTAGGTTGCCGTGCCGCTTAGGGAATACCGGCGACAGGATGGGCGGGATAGCCGTGGGTGTCGATGCTGCCGGCGGCGCGCCACGGGGTATGGATGACTGCCGCCGGTAGGTGGGTAAGCTCGGGGATATGCCGTCTGACAAAGGTGCCGTCGGGGTCGGTCTTGTGTGCGGCGGCGGCAATGTCGGGGTAGGTGTGCCGTGAGGCGGCAAGCCGCCAGTTGCCTTGGTTGATTGCTGCATCGAAATCGGTCAGCTGTCGGGCAAACCATATCTCGCCTTCGCGGCGGGGGAGGTTTAAAACGTGGCAGAAAAAATCCGCGCTCAAGCGTCTCAGGGCGGGGTGGAGGCTGCCGGTTTTGTGCAAACAGCGCATCGCGGCATCGATAATCGGAATGCCGGTCCGGCCCTGCTGCCAGAGTGCCAGATATCGGGTATTTTCCGGATTGCCGTCTGAAGGGGCATCATCCGCGTGCTGCAAGGCAAGCTGAAGGAAGAAGTCGCGGCGGATGATGTTGTCCGCCCACGCGTTCAGACGGCGTTCGAGGCTTTCCCGCGCGAGCAGGCGCGGCGAGATGCAGCCGGCACTCAAATACGCGCCCATCAGCGAAGTGTTTTTGCGCGAAGGGAAATCTTTTAAAACAGAGTAGGAATCCGCCTGTTCGAGAAACCGCCACCACTGCCGCCAAGCCGCCGTTTCGCCGCCGTTTTGCGGCAGGAAGATGCCGTCTGAAAGGGCGGCAGGCGGCGGGGCGGAAAGGTTTTCGGGGAACGGTTGGCGGTATGCCGCGAATAGGTCCGGATCGGCGGGGGGCTGCTTGGAAAAGCGGTCGAGCCATACTTCGCGGTAGCGGTCGAAATCGGTGTGTGCCGTACCGTTGTCTGGTGTCAGGTCGGTTTTGCCGAAAACGGAACGGTCGTTGACGAAGGTCAGCCTGATACCGTGTTTGTCCAGCTCATGCCAAAGGGCGTTGTCGGCGAGTTTGTCGGCAAAAGTATGGGGTTCGTCGGCGATGACGGCGCGGATATTGAGGTGGACGGCGAGCCGGACGAGCCCGGCAGGCGATGCCGCCGTGTAGAGCGGAATGCCGCGCCCTGCAAGCCCTTGGGCGAGTTCGGCGGCGGATTGGCGGTAGAACGTGGTGCGGCGGGGGTTGTCTGTTTCGGCATCGTCAATCCAAATACCGATAACGGACAAACCTTCGGCAACGGCGGCGCATAAGGCGGCGTTGTCGCGGATGCGGAGGTTTTGGCGGAACCAGACGAGCGTGCGCGCGGAGCGCGTGTCCGCATAAAGGGGGCGGGCGGTTTCAGACGGCATTTCGGCAGCCTTTCCTGCTGGCGATTTTTTCGTTCAGAAAATCGATGAAGCTGCGGACTTTCGCGCTTAAGAACGCCCTGTCCGCATAAACGGCGTTCAGGCGGTCGGTCAGGACGGCGTATTCGGGCAGCAGCCTCACCAGCGAGCCGCAACGCAAATCGTGTTCCGCCGCCCAAAACGGCTGATAACCGATGCATGCGCCCGCCTTAATCATTTCGCGCATCATCAGCGTATTGTCGGTACGGATGACGGGGGTCAGTTCAAGCCGGTATTTTTTGCCGTCCGATTTGTGGGTGATGTCGAGTTTCTGCTGGTTGGTGTAGGTCGGCAGGACGGCGGGCAGCCTCGTTACTTCTTCCGGCGTTTTCGGTACGCCGTTGCGCCTCAGGAAATCGGGCGAGGCAAGTAGGGCAAATTCGATCTCCGCCAGCGGGCGCGCAATCAGCGAAGGGGAAAGGGTTTGGGAAACGCGCAACGCCAAATCCACGCCTTCGGCAATCAAATCGACGTGGCGGTTGTCCAAAATCAGTTCTAATGTTACTTCGGGATAACGTTCGCGGTATTCCGCCAGCCAGTTGCATATCAGGCTGCCGGCAAACCACAGCGGCATCGTTACGCGCAGCAGCCCCTGCGGTTTTTCCGTCCCTCCGGCGGCTTTTTGCGCGGCATCGTCGAGCGTGTCGAGCGCGTAACTGCATTGCCGGTAGTATTCTTCCCCGGCTTCGGTCAGGCTGAGGTTGCGGCTGTTGCGGTGCAGGAGTTTGGCTTGGACGGTGTTTTCCAAGTGGCTGACGTGTTTGCTTGCCATTGCGGTGGAGATGCCGAGCGCGTCGGCGGCGCGGGTGAAGCCGCCGCTTTGGACGACTTGGCGGAAAACTTTGAGGCTGAACAGGGTGTCCATATTTTCTTGTGTGGAAAAGTTGTATCAATAAAAGCAGTATATATTTGAAACGGGGAAACATCTATACTCTGCCGCCTGAAATGAAGACAAATATCGAAGGAGCTTTTATGTCCGATTGCTGCAAACGTATCCAACCTGTTCTGCTTTCTGTTTTGCGTATCGTAACCGCCTACCTGTTTTTGTTGCACGGTACGTCGAAATTCTTCGCCTTCCCCGTTGAAATGGGCAGCGGTTCGCCCGGCGGGCTGATGCTGCTTGCCGGTATTTTAGAAATTGTCGGCGGCATTTTGCTGGTGTTGGGCTTGTTTGCGCGCCCTGCCGCGTTTGTTTTGTCCGGCCAGATGGCGGTTGCTTATTTTATGGCGCACGCTTCCGGAAATGCTTTGTTTCCGATTGCCAACGGCGGCGAGTCCGCCGTGCTGTTCTGCTTCGTATTCCTTTATATCGCGGCGGCGGGCGGCGGCGCGTGGTCGCTGGACAGGCTGTTTTTCAAGCGTAAAGCCTGAACCGGACTGCCTAAATGTATTTTGTTGAATGTTTTTGAGGAAAAGAAATGAGCCGTCAATCCCTGCAACAGGCTGCGGAAAGCCGCCGTTCCATTTATTCGCTAAATAAAAACCTGCCCGTCGGCAAAGATGAAATCGTCCAAATCGTCGAACACGCCGTTTTGCACACGCCTTCTTCGTTTAATTCCCAATCTGCCCGCGTGGTCGTGCTGTTTGGCGAAGAGCATGATAAGGTGTGGCAATTTGTCGAAGACGCGCTGCGTGCCGTCGTGCCTGCCGACAGTTTTGAACCGACCGTGCAAAAATTGAAGCTGTTTAAGTCGGGTGCGGCAACTATTTTGTTTTATGAAGATCAAAATGTTGTCAAAGGTTTGCAGGAGCAGTTCCCTGCTTATGCCGCTAACTTTCCCGTTTGGGCGGATCAGGCGAACGCTATGGTACAGTATGCCGTCTGGACGACGCTTGCCGCGGTCGGCGTAGGTGCAAACCTGCAACATTACAACCCCTTGCCCGATGCGGCGATTGCCAAAGCGTGGAATATCCCCGAAAACTGGCTGTTGCGCGCGCAAATGGTTATCGGCGGTATTGAAGGGGCGGCAGGTGAAAAGACCTTTGAACCCGTTGCAGAACGTTTGAAAGTGTTCGGCGCATAATTTAGCAGTCAAAAAAATGCCGTCTGAACAGGGTTCAGACGGCATTTTTCAGTATCAGGCAACGAGTTTTTCGCATTCTTTGATACAGTCGAGGCAGGACTCGTAACATGCTTTGCATTCCGCATGGTGGGCGGCATGTTCTTTACAGGCTTTGGAACATTGTTTGCACGCTTCGAGGCACACTTTTGCCGCGTCGCGTGTCAGAGGGGAATTTTGTGCGGCAAGGTCGTGCACCGCGCCGCATAAGGCAAGCATTTGGCGCACGGCAACCGCGCAGTCGGACATAGACGTATCGCCCTGAGTGAGCAGGGACAGGCAGTGGGTCAGGCAAACCTGTCCGGCATCCAGACAGTGTGCGGCAGTTTGGCGGACGGCGGTGTAGGCGGATGCGGCGGCAGGCTGCATATCGTGATGATGATGATGGTGGTCGGCGTGTCCGTGCGCACGCGCGAAAGAGGCGGCGGAAGCCAGAGAGACGGCAGCGGCGCTGCCCAAAAATTGACGACGGTTCATAATGTTTCCTTTATGGTTTAAGAAAGTGGGGCAGGCACAAGGCACTTCCCCGCATACTGCCCCGACCGTGGGGCTTTTTTTGAACAACCGGCTGATTTTGCCGGTGCGGGATTGTCGCACGGGCAGGCAGTTCGGCTATTCGGAAATTTAAGAAAAGGCGCATCAACATGCGCGCGTTCTGCACACATACTGCTTGTTGAGTTAGATTTCATATGGGCTATGGTTTGCATTTCCAAATACGCTTGTTATTTAAAAAAAGAAAAATAAACCTGTCTGTTTGGAAATAGCCAGTTGAGTTAGAAATAAAATATTTTGATATATTCTAGGAGGAATATCTGTCAGTACCTGATGTAAATTATCTTGTAAAAAATTTTTTAGAATAATTAATTTTCTTAAATCAATTATTTTTTCATCCTCATAATCATCTATATATGTATCTATTATCTCATTTATTTCATCAAAGAAATTTTTCTCAAATAACAAATTAACCTCTTGTTCTGAAAGTTTAAATACATATAGTTCATTATCATCAGCTTGATCGTAATCTAATTTTTTCATAGCTTCAGCACTTAACGGGACTATTATCTGTTTCATGTCAATGACCCCTCATCTTAAAATGTGTTACTTCATTATATTCAGCTTGAGTGCGCCCCTGCTGATTACCATCCGCATTAATTTTATTATTTGGCATATTACCATTCAAATCCAAATAAGGTCGTTTCCAGATATTTTAGTATCTAAAATTCTAAAATAATTTCCTTCAATATCATGAATAATTTGGATTCCATTTTGCCCCTGATAAATTGCTTTACCTTTAGGAGTAAATCTAACCGATGGATTGGTTCCTATAAAGGTTCTTACTGTTTTGAAATAATGCGCAGACATAGTAACAGACAAAAAGCCGTCTGAAATCGGTTCAGACGGCACCCGTTTTCAAACCTTACAAACCCGGGAACATCCCTTTCATCCCCCTCATTCCTTTCGCCATACGCATCAGGTTGCCCAAGCCTTTCCCGCTGAACATCTTCATCATCTGCTGCATTTGTTCAAACTGTTTGAGCAATTTGTTCACTTCCTGCACGGTCGTGCCCGCACCCATCGCAATACGGCGTTTGCGGCTGGCTTTGAGCAGGGCGGGGTTGGCGCGTTCTTTGGGGGTCATCGAGTTGATGATGGCTTCCACTTTGCCCATCGCTTTTTCAGCCGTACCTTCGGGGATTTGTTTCGATATTTGACCCAGTTCGCCCGGCATTTTCGACATCAGGTTTTCCAAGCCGCCCATATTGCGCATCTGCTGGATTTGTTCTTTAAAATCATTGAGGTCGAAGCCTTTGCCTTTTTGCAGCTTTTTCGCCATTTTGGCGGCGGCTTCTTCATCAATACCTTTTTGAACGTCTTCAATCAGGGTCAATACGTCGCCCATACCGAGGATACGGCTGGCAAGACGGTCGGGGTGGAAAGGTTCGAGGCCGTTGATTTTTTCGCCGACACCGATAAATTTAATCGGTTTGCCGGTTACGTGGCGCACGGACAAAGCTGCGCCGCCGCGCGAGTCGCCGTCCATCTTGGTTAATACGACACCGGTCAGCGGCAGGGCTTCATTAAATGCCTGAGCAGTGTTCACAGCATCCTGACCCAGCATCGCATCGATAACGAACAAAGTTTCCACCGGATTGACCGCCGCATGAAGCGCTTTGATTTCGTTCATCATCTCTTCATCGATTGCCAAACGACCGGCGGTATCGACCATCAAGACATCGTAAAAATGTTTTTTGGCGTAATCGACGGCGGCAGTTGCAATCTCAACCGGTTTTTGGTTGGTATCGGATGGGAAAAAGTCCACGCCGACCTGTTTGGCCAACAGACGCAGTTGTTCAATCGCGGCAGGGCGGTAAACGTCGGCAGATACTACCAAAACCTTTTTCTTCTGATCGTTTTTCAGCAGGCGGGCGAGTTTGCCGACGGTTGTTGTCTTACCGGCACCCTGCAAACCCGCCATCAAAACGATGGCAGGCGGCGCAACCGACAAATCCAGCGTTTTGTTTTCCCTGCCCATCAGTTCGGTCAGGGCTTTGTTTACCACGCCGATAAATGCCTGATCCGGCGTCAGGCTGCCCGCCACTTCCTGACCGAGGGCCTTTTCTTTGACGTTGTTGACGAACTCTTTGACGACAGGCAGAGCGACATCCGCCTCAAGCAGGGCGAGGCGGACTTCGCGCAAGGCTTCTTTAATATTGTCTTCGGTCAGTTTGGCCTGCCCGCGGATGTTTTTGAGGACATTGCTGAAGCGGCTGGTTAAATTGTCTAACATACTGGTCCTTGGTCTGAAATAAGAATAGCTTGCCCCATCAGGGGCATTCTTTGTTAAAATAAAATCAAAATAATTTGATGCGGCTTGTGTGCCGGACAGCATATCGGCAAATCCGTCAAGGCTTGCCCGAAACGGGGATTTTACAATTCCAACGTTAAAAGTTCCAATATTTCATAAGCGGCCGCATACGGCACAACAGTATAGATAGAGAAAGTCCACCATGCCGACAGTTTTCATCTTTTTGACGGCGGTTTACGCAGGATTGGGTGCATTTGCATGGCACTGCCAACAGCAGGGGCGCGGCCGGGATTACCCGTGGAAGACGGAATTGCCGGTTTTGGGCGCGGCATTGACCGTCCACGGCGCGGCACTGCTGATGCCGGTCATTCAAGACAAAATCATCATTATGGGCTTCGGGTATTCCGGCAGCCTGATTGTTTGGATGATGCTGTTTATTTATTTTGCCGGCAGCTTCTTTTATCCGCTGCGCGGAGTGCAGTTGCTGCTGTATCCTTGCGCCGCACTGATGCTGCTGTCAGGTTTGGTTTTTCCTGGAAAATTCTCGGGATATGAAATTACCGACCTTCCCTTTATGCTGCATATCGGAACCTCGCTGCTCGCATACGGGCTGTTCGGCATAGCAACATTATTGTCCGTTTTGACCCTGCTGCTGAATCGGAGCCTGCACCGCAGGAACTTCTCCAAGCTCGCAGGATTCCTGCCGTCGCTGCTCAGTTTGGAAAAACTCATGTTCCAGGCCATGTGGGCAGGTTTCATCCTGCTGACCTATTCCGTCGTCAGCGGAACATTCTTCGCCGAAACCGTATTCGGCAAACCCATGACCTTTACCCATAAAACCGTATTCGGCATATTGTCATGGCTGATTTACGGCGGACTGCTGCTCAAGCACAGCATGACCGCATGGCGCGGCAAAAAAGCCGCCGTGTGGACCATCATAGGATTTGTCAGCCTGATGATTGCCTATATGGGCAGCAAATTCGTATTGGAAATCATTCTGAAAAGATAAGAAGAGCCAACAGATGCCGTCTGAAGCCCCGAGTTTCAGACGGCATATTCACAAAGGCGCACCAGCCGGAGGAGGGCGAGGAAGGGATTATTGGAGGTGGTGCAGCATTTG